>WQZC01000041.1 GCA_009780925.1 Actinomycetes bacterium
ACAAAAACAGCCGCTAACCACCCAAAGTAGTACACCGAGAGGAACCCGCCCATCGCAGAGTTGGCATGCCCGTGACCTAGCAGCCAATCAACAACATCACCCCGAAACACGAAACCAGTGATGAGCCAGACGCCGAAGCAATAGACGCCGATGATGATCCGCGCGAAAGGCGGGTACAGCCACTGGCGCAGTGTTAGGCGTTGCCCTACCGTCAGTTCCAGCAATTCGGGCAGCTCATACCCGGCTCTTCCGACTAGCCAGCGCGTTTCTACCCGGTTGGCTAGTGAGATGTCTGCCCTGTTCCCGGCTTTCGCTTTTAGTCCGTCGATGATTTCCTTCTTGGTCGGCCGTCCATGATAGGATAGCGGGAATGCGTGTTTGCATTCTCCCAAGCGAGCGCTTTTACATTTCCCTTCGGTTGAGTCGCTTGGTGCTTCGCGGTCGCGTTTGCCAGTCTCAGTGCTCGTCCCTAATGCCTCCACGCCCACAACGTTACGGACGTGGATGGCCGGTGAGATGGTCGGGGGGAGGAACTGGGTTATGACGACTAGGCTGGCATTCGATGTGCTCACGGTAGATGAACTCACGCCCGCGCTTGAGGAGGCTCCTGCCGCTGGCCCGCTCGTAGCTGGCAAGCTGCCGGACGAACTGCCCGACGCGCCGGGTGTGTACGTGTGGGTGGTACCGACGACCGACGCGGTTGCCTACATAGGTTCGGCTGCTCCGCTGGCGAAACGTGTCGGGGACGAACTGAACTGGATTCGAGACTATGACCCCGCTGATCAATGGGGGGTCAGTGTCATCCACCTGCTGAAGCATCTGCGCGCGAAGCCGCGTTGGGCCGTGACCGACTCGCACGAGAAGGCCGTTGACGTTGAGCGCAAACTCATTGAGTGGCACCGCGCACGGGTGGGTTGCGCACCGCTGCTGGTCGGTTGGGATGCCAACCCTCGCCCAGGCCACCCCAGTCCAACGCAGGGCCTTCGAACTCCTCAACACCACCATCCCCCAAACCATCACGTAGCCAGAACCCCCACCACCCCAAACGGCCCGAGCCCCGCAAAACCGGGAGTCGGGCCGTCTCACACCACGCAACTTCGGTTGAGACGCCTCCAGCGACACTACTTAGCCCATCAGGCACTACGGCACGGGCAACACGCCCAGTTTCGGTCTACCCGACGGGCCTGGAACGCCCACCAAACCCCAAACGCAAGATCAACAAGCCTTCAGATTGACGCCCCCGAGCAGTACCGCCAACCGATCTCAAGAGATTCGCCAGAAACTCCAGGTACCCCCGGTCGGACTCGAACCGACACTGGGACCCTTTTAAGGGGTCTGCCTCTGCCATTGGGCTACGGGGGCGCGGGACCGTCGGTGTGGCCGCAGCCCCAAGCCTAGGCCGACGGCATCGTCGACGATGGGGCCGGCGAGGCGGCCGACGCCGCGGCCCGGCCAAAGATGTCGTCGAGCATCGCCGGGGTGAGCCGACCGGTGAAGGTGTTCTGCTGGCTGGGGTGGTAACAGCCCAGCACCACGCGCCCGCCGGCGAGGGGCACCTCGACCCCGTGCCCGAACCCTGGGACCGGTCGCGGCACGGCCACGCCCAGCGCGCGCAGCGCGGGCCAGAGCGCCGCCCAGGCGAAGCCGCCCAGCACCACCACGGCGCGCGTCGTCGGCCACGCCAACGCCAAGTCCCGGATCAGCCACGGCCGGCAGGCGTCCCGCTCGACCGGGGTCGGCTTGTTCTCCGGCGGCGCGCAGCGCACCGCCGCGATTATCCGGGTGCCCCGCAACGTCAGCCCGTCGTCGGCCGCGACCGCGTTCGGCTGGCTGGCCAGCCCGCACCGGTGCAGCGCGGCGAACAGCCACTCCCCGGAGCGGTCCCCGGTGAAGTTGCGGCCGGTCCGGTTCGAGCCGTGCGCGCCCGGGGCGAGCCCGAGCACCAGCACACGCGGCTGGGCGTCACCGAACCCGGGCACCGGGCGGCCCCAGTACGGCTCATCGGCGAACGCGCGCCGCTTGGTCGCGGCCGCCCGCTCGCGCCACTCGACCAACCTGGGACACGCCCGGCACACCGAGATCCGGGCGTCCAGCTCGCGCAAGGAACCCGCGCCGGCAGCCAGCGGTGCCACCCGCGCCGCGTCCACGGCCACCGGGGTGTCCGCCGTGGCCGGATCGCCGGGCCAGCCGGCGCCCACACCGGCGCAATTGTCGAAGGCCACCCTCGTAAGGTAGGGCAATGGCCAATATCGCGGCAAAGATCGGTGCCAAGACGCTCAGCCTCGCGATCGGAATCCCGGTCGGCATCGTCGCCAAGCGGACGGTGAAACACGCCTGGCGCGCGGCGCGCCCGGGCGACCCACCGCGCGAGCCAACTGACCCAGACGCGCGCTGGCGCGACGCGATCGGCTGGGCGGCGTTCTCCGCCGCCGGGGTGGCCGCCGGCGAGCTGATCACCTCCCGGGCGGTCACCTCGGTCTGGCGCACCATGACCGGCCACGAGGCGCCGCGCAAGAACGCCGGCAAGAAGGGCCACGCGACCTCGTCCGCCAACGCGTAACCCAGAACCCGCCGCAGGAGCGGGGCACCGGCGCGACCGACCGGATCACTGCCGGGTGACGGCGCCGGATCACCGCCGGGCGACGGCGCCGGATCACTGCCGGGCGACGGCGCGGCTGGGTCTCCTCCGCCCCGGGCTCACTCCCACGCGCCCTGAGCCATCACCCGGACGAGCCCGAAGCCCTCGTCCAGATGCACCAGGTCCGCGTCCAGCCCGACCGCGAGCGCGCCGCACCGATCAGCCACGCCCAACACCCGCGCGGGGTTGGTGGCCGCAGCGGCGGCGACCGCCCCGATCGGCAGGCCGCCTTCGACGATGGCCCGGCGCACCGCGTCGTCCATGGTCAGCGTGGTGCCAGCGAGCGCGCCGGTCCGCGCCAGGCGGGCCTGCCCGCCGGTCACGATGACGTCCTGCCCGCCCAACACGTATTCGCCGTCGCCGAGGCCGGCCGCGTCAATGGCGTCGGTCATCAGCACCAGGCGATCCACGCCCCGGGCCAGCACCTCGCGCAGCACCGCCGGGTGGACATGCACCCCGTCGTTGATGACCTCGCAGGCCGCGCGGCTGTCCAGAGCCGCGAGCACCGGCCCAGGCTCGCGGTGGTGCACCGGCCGCATCCCGTTGAACAGGTGGGTGGCGACCGAGGCCCCGCGCGAGAACGCCGCCGCGGCTTGCTCGTAGCTGGCGTCAGTGTGGCCGACCGCCGCGACCACCCCAGCCGCCACCAGGTCGTCAATCAGCTCCAACGCGCCCGGCAGCTCCGGCGCGACCGTCATCATCCGCAGTTGGCCGCGACCGGCCTTGATCATTCGCGCCAGGTCCGCCCGGTCGGGCGCGGCCAGGTAGTCGGGGTTCTGCGCGCCGCAGCGCGCCGCCGACAGGTACGGACCCTCCAAGTGCGCGCCCAGCACGTGGCCATCGGGCGACGGACCGAGCTCGGCGCGCTCCGCCGCCCAGCTCAGCTGCTCGCACAGCGTCTCCACGGCGGCCGTCACGAACGACACCAGCATTCGGGTGGTGCCGTGCGCGCGGTGGAAGGCGACCCCGGCGGCCAGGTCATGCGCGGAATCACCGAAGTTGTGCCCCTGCCCACCATGGGCGTGGATGTCGATGAACCCGGGCAGCAACCAGCCACCACCAAGATCGGCCGCGCCACCGCCCGGCGCGCCCCGCCCCACCGCGATGATCCGAGACCCCTCGATCTCGACCCAGCCCGGGTCGAGCACCCCGACTGGCGTCACCACCCGCGCCCCGGCCAGCACTGCCATCTGCGCACGCTCCCTATCCGAGCCAGAGAATCAGTCCACCAATCAGGTCTACCAGATTTGGCGGCTCGGCGGCGGCGTCACCCGCTGGCCCCACGGTCGCGCGGCGGCCGGGTCGCTCCACCTCCGCTCAACAACCGCTCAGGGCGGCTCAGCGCGCCTCGATGGCCAACCCGTCGAGGATGTCGTGCTCGCTGACGACGACCTCCGCCGCGCCGACGGCGCCGACCAAGCGATCCAGGATCAGCGCCCCAGCGGTGATCACGTCGGCCCGTCCGGGGTGCATCGCGGGCAGCTCGACCCGGCCGGCGTGGTCCAGGCGCAACAGCCGCGCGGTCCACTCGCGCACCTGCGCCGCGCTGAGCGTGGCGCCGTGGATCACCGCCGGGTCGTAGCTGGTCAGCCCGAGCGCCACGGCGGCCAGCTGGGTGACGGTGCCGGCCACACCGACGAAACATCCGGCCTGGGCCAACGGCACGTCGCGGGCGGCGCGCTCGATGGCCGCGTCAATGTCGGCGACCGCGCCCGCGACCTGCGCGGCGGTCGGCGGGTCGTCGGCCAGGTGCCGCTCGGTCATGCGCACGCAGCCGATGTTCATGCTGTGCGCGCGAAGGCTCGCCCGGTCACCGGGCGAGCCGGCCACCAGCTCGGTCGACCCGCCACCAATGTCCGCCACCAACAACTTCGACGGCGCGTCGGGCAGCCCGGACACCGCGCCGACGAACGACAACCGGGCCTCCTCGGCGCCGCTGATCACTTCCGGCTCGACGCCGAGCGCGCCGCGCACCATCGCGGCGAACTCATCGCGGTTCGCGGCGTCCCGGGTGGCACTGGTGGCCGCCATGCGCACAACGGTGGCCCCGGCGGCGTTGATGGCGTCGGCATAGTCCGCCAGCGCTTGCCGGGTGCGTTCGATCGCCTCCGGCGCGAGCCGGCCGGTGCGGTCCACGTCCTGGCCCAGCCGGACGATCCGCAGCTGCCGCGTCAGGTCGGTCAGCCGCCCGTCGGCGCGGTCGGCGATCAGCAGCCGGATCGAGTTCGTTCCACAGTCGATCGCGGCAACCCGCTCGGCGGTTCCGCCGCCGTCCCGTTCGGCGGTTCCGCCGCCGACCCGTTCGGCACCGCCGCCATGCCCGGTCACGCCCGCGCCTCGCCGGGCATGCATGGGCCGGCCGCCCACCACGGCGGAAGCAAATCCAGCGCTTCGTCACCGAGCGGGTTGACCCCGCGTCCACCGGCGAGCGCGTGCGCCACCAGGACGTGCAGGCACTTGACCCGGTTCGGCATGCCACCGGCGCTGACCCCGGCGATCTCCGGGACGTCACCGAGCCGTGCGCGGCGGGCCAGGTATGACTCGTGCGCACGGCGATACCCGTCGGCCAGCGCCGGCTCCTGCTCCAGCCGCCGCCCCATCTCCCGCATCAGCCCGGACGCTTCCAGCCCACCGATAGCGCTGGCCGCCCGAGGACAGGTCAAGTAGTACAGGGTCGGGAAGGGTGTCCCGTCCGCCAACCGCGGCGAAGTCTCGATGACGTCGGGATTGCCACACGGGCAACGGTGCGCCACCGCGCGAATCGCGCGCGGCGGGCGGCCGAGCTGTGCGGCCACCACCGCTCGGTCGCGCTCCGCCAGCTCCGAGGCAGCGACCCGACCCGCGTCGTCGCGCGTCGTCAAGGCGCCGAGTCGGCGGCCTGCAGGCTGCCCCACAGCCGCTGGTTCCAGGTCTGCCCGGGCAGGCGCTCCGGACCCGTGTCACTGGGCGTCGACCCCATGGCGGGCGAAGACTCCCCCGGGGTGACGATCACGTAGACCGTCTCCCCGGGGAGCGCGTACTGCAGCCGCTCGCGCGCCTGCTGCTCGACGTAGGCGGGGTCGTTCCACTGGCTGAGCTGTTTGTTCAGCTCAGCCAGCTTCGCCTCGTTGCTGGCTTGCTGCGCTTGCGCCTGCGCGGCAGCGTTGCGGGCCGCCAGGTAGCGGTGCGTCGGCCCGGCCAGCACCACCGCGAGCAGCACCAGCACCGCGCCGAGTAGCAACGCCCGGCCGGTGATCCGGCGACCCGCCCGCTCCGCCATTGCTCTGTATGCCCCTATCCCGTCACGCCTTGAAGCGCGGGAACGCGCCGGCACCGGCGTAGCGGGCGGCGTCGTCGAGCTCCTCCTCGATGCGCATCAGCTGGTTGTACTTGGCCACGCGCTCGCTGCGCGCCGGGGCGCCGGTCTTCATCTGCCCGCAGTTGACGGCGACCGCGAGGTCGGAGATGGTGGTGTCCTCGGTCTCGCCGGAGCGGTGGCTGATCATGCAGCGGAACCCGTTGCGGTGGGCGAGATCGACCGCGTCGAGGGTCTCAGTCAGGGTGCCGATCTGGTTGACCTTGACCAGCAGCGCGTTGGCGGCGCGCAACTCGATGCCGCGCGCGAGGCGCTCCGGGTTGGTGACGAAGATGTCGTCCCCGACCACCTGCACCTTGCTGCCGAGCTCGCCGGTCAACGCCACCCAGCCGTCCCAGTCGCCCTCGTCCAGCGGGTCCTCCAAGGACACGATCGGGTAGTCGGCGACCAGCTTGCCGTAGTAGTCGATCATCTCGGCCGAGCTGCGCGCCGCGCCGTCGAACTGGTAGGCGCCGTCCCGGTAGAACTCGCTGGCGGCCGCGTCGATGGCGATGGCGATGTCGGCTCCCGGCTTGAGCCCGGTCTTGGCGACCGCCTCCAGGATCAGATCGACCGCGCTGCGATTGGCTTCCAGACTCGGCGCGAAGCCGCCCTCGTCGCCCAGCCCGGTGGACAGGCCCTTGGCCTTGAGCACCGATTTGAGCGCGTGGTAGACCTCCGCGCCATAGCGCACCGCCTCGGCGACCGTCGGCGCGCCGATCGGCGCGATCATGAACTCCTGGATGTCGACGTTGGAGTCAGCGTGCGCGCCGCCGTTGAGGATGTTCATCATCGGCACCGGCAGCAGGTGGGCGTTGGGACCGCCCAGGTAGCGGAACAGCGGCAGCTCGGCGGAATCGGCGGCGGCCCGAGCGACCGCGAGCGAGACCCCGAGAATCGCGTTGGCGCCGAGGTTGCCCTTGTCCGGCGTGCCGTCGATCCGGATCAGCTCCGCGTCGAGGAGCCGCTGCTCACTCGCCTCGAACCCAAGCAGCTCCGGGGCGATGGTGTCGAACACCGCCTCAACCGCCAGCTTGACGCCCTTGCCGCCGTACCGGGCGGCGTCGCCGTCGCGGCGCTCCACCGCCTCGAACTTGCCGGTGGAAGCGCCCGAGGGAACGGCGGCGCGACCGAGCGTGCCGTCGTCGAGGGCCACCTCCACTTCGACGGTGGGGTTGCCCCGGGAGTCCAGAATCTCGCGGGCGATGACTGCTTCAATGGTGGCCACAGCTGGTGCATCCTCTCGATGAAAGCGTTACGCCACCGAGCCTAACCGTGCCCACCGACAGCTTCCCGCGTGCCGCGCCGCGACCCAGTGCGCAAGGTGCGAACTTCCGCCCGCGACGAGAGGCATCGCGACCCGCCGCATCCGGCCCGCGTCGGCGCGCGCTCAAAGCCCTCCCGCGTCAGCCCGCGTCGGCGCGCGCTCAAAGGGAGGCTCAAAGCGTCGCGCCGCCGCGCCCCACGAGCGGGGCCGCGGCGGCGCGGATCACAATCCAATCAGTGGGCGGTGCCCAGGTAGGCCGCAGTCAACCGCTCGTCGGCGAGCAGGTCGTCCGCCTTGCCTTGGAGCACCAGGCTTCCGTTCTGCAGCACGTAGCCGCGAGCCGCCACCGACAGCGCCATCGGCACGCTCTGCTCGACCAGCAGGATGGTGGTGCCGGCCGCGGCGATTTCCTTGATATAGCCGTAGACCGTGGAGACCATGATTGGGGCGAGGCCCAATGACGGCTCGTCGATGAGCAGCAGCCTGGGTTGCAGCAACAACGCCCGGACGATCGCGAGAACCTGTTGCTCCCCACCGGAGAGCATGCCCGCCGGCTTCTTCAGATGCCGGCTCAGGATGTCGAACCGCTCGACAATGCCGTTGACAGCCGCGGTTTGTTCCCGACGGCCCGCGCCCGGCACCGATGAGGCGGCGAGGCGGAGGTTCTCCGCGACGGAGAGGGGCCCGAAGATGCGCCGGCCCTCCGGCACTTGGACCACGCCCTGCCGCACCCGCTGGTGCACCGGCAGCCCGCGGATTGACTTGCCATCCAGCTGCACTTTGCCGCTGCGCACCGGCACCACGCCGCAGACCGCGTTGATGAAGGTGGTTTTGCCAGCGCCATTGGCGCCGAGCAACGCCACGATCTCACCCTTGGCGACCTCCAGCGACACCCCGGACAAACCCCGGACGGATCCGTAGTAGACAGCGAGGTCTTCGACCTCCAGCACCATCATTTGACTGGCTCCCCCATGTAGGCCCGGATAACCTCGGGGTCGTTGCGCACCTGGTCCGGGGCGCCGCTGGCGAGCAGCTTGCCGTAGTCGAGCACCAGCACGTGCTCGGCGAGGCGCATCACCAGCTCCACATCGTGTTCGATGAGCAGGATGGACAGGCCGTCAGCGTGCAGTGACAACACCAGCTCGGAGAACTGTTCGCGTTCCACCGAGCTGATGCCGGCGGCCGGCTCGTCCAGCAGCAGCAGCTCCGGCGCCCCGATCAGCGCCCGGGCGATCTCCAGCCGTTTGCGCGCCCCGTAGGGAAGGTCGGCGGCGGCTTTGTCAGCCACGTCGGCGAGGCCGACGCGGGCGATCCAGCTCGCCGCTTCCTCCTTGAGCGCGCGGTCCAGCCGGCGACCGGCTCCGATCGGGACGAGGATCTGATCCAGCCGGCGCGGCGAACGCACATACGCGCCGGTCAGGACATTCTCCGCGACCGTCAGGTTGCCCAGGATCCGCAGATTCTGAAAGGTGCGCCGAACGCCCCGGGCGGCGACCTTTCGGGACGGCACCCCGATCAGCGATCGGCCATTCCAGGTGGCGGTGCCCGAGGTCGCCTTGTAGTAGCCGGTCAGGCAGTTGAAGAAGGACGTCTTGCCGGCCCCGTTCGGGCCGATCACGGCGTACAACCCGCCCACCGGCATCTGGAACGACAGCTCGGACAGCGCGATGACGCCCCCGATCCGCAGGCCAAGACCTCGCACGTCGAGTCCGGCGGTGCTCTTCGGCGCGTCCTTGCGGTGCGCGCCGCCAGCCGCGGCGGGCGGCGCCTCAGCGGACTGGGGACCCGCGTCCTGGTCCACCGGCTCGGGCCGCGCGGCGCCTTCCGGTGTGGTCGGCGTCGGTTCCGCCCATCCCTCGGTCATGATTGCTCACCCACCCGGCGTCGGCGCAGCGTGGCCTGCATCCGTCTCAGAAGTTGCCCGCTTTGCGCGGTGTGCGCCGGCCACAACCCCTGCCGACGGAAGATCATCAGCAACGCTAGCGCAATGCCGAAGATGAGCAGCCGGGCTTGGGAGAAGCTGCGCAGCAGCTCCGGCAGCGCCGCGACAATGATGCCGCCGACCACCGTGCCCGGAATGCTGCCGATGCCACCGATCGCGACCGCCAACAAGATCAGCAGCGACTGTTGGAAACCGAAACTGGCCGGCGCGATCGCGGTGTACGCCGGCGCGTACAGCGAGCCCGCGATCGAGCCCATGATGCCGCCGACGATGTAGGCGTAGACCTTGTACCGAGAAATCGGGATGCCGACCGAGGCGGCGACATCCTCGTCCTCCCGCATCGTCAACCAGGCCAGGCCCAGCGGTGATCGACGTATCCGTCGGGAGAACAGGATGTACAGCACCGCCACGACGAGCATGACGTAGTAGTAGTCCTTCGGGGTGATGAACTGGTGCCCGAACAGGCTCAATGGCGGGATGCCGTAAAGCCCGGTCGGCCCGCCGGTGATGCTCAGGTTTTGGGCGACCGCCTGGATGATCTCACCGAACCCGAGCGTGACAATCGCCAGGTAGTCGCTGCGCAACCGCAGCGTGGGATACCCGACCAAGAACGCGCCGATGATAGAGCAGCCGACGCCCAGCGGGATCGTTTCCAAGATCGACATGTGCGCCTTGAGCGCCAACAATCCGGTGGCGTAAGCGCCGATCGCGTAGAAGGCCGCGAAGCCAAGGTCCAGCAACCCGGCGTACCCGACCACCACGTTCAGCCCGAGGCCCAGGCAGACGAAGAACAACGCCAGCAGACCAACCGAAGTGGTGTACTCGCTGAACATGTTGGGCAGAAGAATCGCGAACGCCGCCACGAGGACTAGGAAAATCACCCAGGCGACCTGGAGACCGGAAGACCGGCGAGGTCTCGCCACCACAGCAGTAGGCACGCTCATTAGGTTCGGCTTCCCATGCGTTCACCCAAAAGGCCCGTCGGACGCAACCAGAGCACCAGCACGAGCGCGGCGAAGGAGAAGACCAGCGCCCACTGCGAACCGGTGTAGGCGACACCGAGCGATTGGAAGATGCCCAGCAGCATGCCGCCGACCACCGCGCCGGTGACGTTGCCGATGCCACCGAGCACTGCGGCCGTGAAGGCCTGCAGACCGAGGTTGAAGCCCATCAGGTAGTTGATCTGCCCGTAGTAGAGCGAGTACATCACGGCGGCGGCCCCGGCGAGGGAGCCACCGACGAAGAAGACCGTGGCGATGACTCGGTTCACGTTCACACCGACCAGCGAGGCGGCGGCCCGGTCCGTGGCCACCGCTCGCATGGAGACACCAATAATGGTGCGCTGCACCACCAAGTACACGCCGATGAACAGCGCTATCGCGATGCACACGATCACCAGCTGCAGGTAGGTGTAGCGCTGGTTGAGAACGTAGAACCCCGAGCTTGACGTGCCCACCGGGAAGGGGCGGAATTTCGCACCCCACGGGGGGATGTTCAACACCGCGTTCTCAATGATCATCGACACACCGAGCGTTGCGACGATAAGGCTCAGCATCGGCGCGGACCGCATTTGCCGATACACAAGTTCCTCAGCGGCGACGCCGACACCTCCAGTGATCAATGCCGTCAGCAGTCCGACGCCAACCAGCGCGAGCCAGCTGACCGTCCCCTTCATGCCAAAGGCATTGAAGATGCTGAAGCTGACGAAACCACCGAGCATGAAGATATCGCCATGCGCGAAGTTGATCAGGCGTAGCACGCCATAGACCATGCTGTAGCCAAGCGCGATCAGACCAAAAGTCGCGCCCAGGAACAGGCCGGCCAGGATGCTACTAATCAGGGTGGACACGGCAGGCTATCAGCTCAGGACGGCTGATCCGGGTTCACGGTGTACTGGCCGTTGACGACCTTCAACACCACAAACTTGGCGCCCTGTCGCGAACCATCGCTGCCGAACGAGATGTCACCGGTCAGGCCAGTGGTCTTGATCGTTTGCAGCGCCGCGACAACCTTGTCCTTGTCGGTGCTGTTGGCCGCCTGGATGGCCGCGACCAGCGTGTTCACCGAGTCCCAGCCATACGCGGCGTAGGGGCCGGGGTCGTTGCCGTAGGCAGCCTTGTAGCTGGTCTTGAAGGCGTCCGCGTCGGCGCCGGACAGGAACTGCGAGGTCATGGCGATGGTCGCGAAGGTGCCCTCGGCGGCTTGTCCCGCAGTCGTGATGTAGCTGGGGTCCACGTTCGAGTCGGAGGCGACGAACGGCACGGTGACGCCCGCGTCGCGCATCTGCTTGATCAACAGGGCGGCTTGCGAGTAGTAGCCGGACCAGTAGACGGCGTCGACCTTCTTCTGCTTCATCACGGCGATGAGCGCGGCGAAGTCGGTCTGATTCGCGGGCACGGACTGCTTCGAGCTGGTGACGCCAGACATCTGCTTGAAGGCGTCAGTGACCAGGCCGGAGAGCTGGGTGCCGAACGAGGACTGGTCGTCGACGACCAGCACATTGGTGGCCTTGAGGTTGTCGGCGAGCAGCTTCGCCCCGACGCCGGCCTGCAGGTCACTGGTGGGGTCCATCAGGAAGAGGTTCTTGAACCCTTGCGAGATCAGCGTGCCGGAGTTCGCGTCGGGCAGGATCGCGGGGACTCCCGCGCGGTTGTAGATCGGCAGGCACGGCAGCGCCTCGCCGGAGGCGTAGTGCCCGATGATCGCGTCGACCTTGGCCGACATGAGCTTGTTGGCCGCGGCCACCGCAGTGTTCGGGTCAGCGGCCGTGTCTTGGGAGTTCAGCACCAGCTTGTGGCCGAGCACCCCGCCGTTGTCGTTGACCGCCTTGACGGCCAGCTTCATCGCGTTCAGGATGTCCGTGCCGGACTCGGCCTGCGCGCCGGTCAGGGGGATCGGGGCACCGATCACGTAGTCGCCGCTGCTGCTGCCCCCACCGCCGCCGGAGCCGTTGGAGCTTGGGCTCTTGCTGCTGGAGCAGGCGGCGAGCGCGCCCAGGGCAAGCACGGCGACGAGGATGCCGCCAACCCAGGTGAGGCCGAACCGCTTGTGCCCGGGTGATCGTTCTTGCATTTCGCTGTCCTCTCGGGTCAGGAGTTTCAGGGCACTGCAAAAGGTCGCCAGCTCTCAGACGAGGCCGACGGCGTGATACGTAACAACTTAATAACGGTTCGATGGTGCCTGTGTTGTACGTGCTCAACATGCGACGGTGAGAGAGTTTGCCCGACCCCAGCCGGGCTGTCAACCATGCGGAAGCCATTCTTAACAATGACTTATGTTCGAACATGAGCGGTGAGCCGAGGGTGATCGTGTTGGCCACATTCGCCATCCGATCGGCCCAAAACCTGACATTGACCACACAATCAGCAGCCAGCCGCTGACCGGCGGTCAGGAGTCCCCGCTTCTCACGGCTGGCCCACAAGCTGACTCGGCGGCGCGGATGGTGTCGCGATAGGCGCGGGCGGTCTCCCGAAGCGCTTGTTCCGGATCCACACCGACGGAGACGGCCTCGCGGACAAGTGCGAACAAGCGCGCGCCAATGTGAGCCGCATCTCCTTTTCCGGATTCCGCGCTATCGGTCGAATCACCGCCGCCTAAAGTGCTGTTCCGCACAACCGATATATCTTGCTTGGGCCGCTTATCTCGCTTGGGCCGCTTATCTCGCTTGGGCCGCTTATCTCGCTTGGCGGGCTTGCCGCTGTCGGCGCGCTCGCCACCTCCGACTGGGTTGTCCAGCCCGCCCGACTGGTCCGCCTTGGTGGGATCATCCCGCTTAGATGATTCCTCATCCCCGACGGACGCTTCGGCACGGGCCGCCCGGGCCACGAGCTTGGCGGCCAGCGCCAGCGCCGGCAGCGCCATCGGCACGCCATCGGTGACCGAGGCCCGACCCTTCTCCACCGCCTTGAGCCGCTCCCAATTGCGGTTCACCTCATCGGCGTCGGCCGCCACGACGTCGCCAAAGACATGCGGATGGCGATAGATCAGTTTGGCGACCAGGTCATCGGCCACCTCGTCGATGCCGAACCGCTCCGGCTCGGGCAGCTCCTGGGCGAGGCGGGCGTGGAAGAGCACCTGCAGCAGCAGGTCGCCCAGCTCCTCGCGCAGCGCCTTCGGGTCATCGGCCTCGATGGCTTCCAGCGTCTCGTAGGTCTCTTCCAGCAGGTACGGCGCGAGCGAGTGATGGGTCTGCGCGCCATCCCACGGACAGCCCTCAGGCGAGCGCAGCCGGTCCATCACCTCGACCGCGCGGCGCAACCCGTCGCCATCGCGGTCAGGCGGCGCGGTCATCGGCGCTAGGACCCGGAGCCGCCCGCGGTCAGGGTCAGGAAGTCCGGCGGTGTGTCGCTGAGGCTGAACGACGACGGATCCCACGTGCCGTAGCTCGGGTTGACCTTGACGGTGAGCCGGGCCTTGTCGATCGCAGCGGTGACGTCACCGATGCTCTGCGCGCCGATTCTGGTGGCGAGAACATTGAAGAGCTCATTGACACGCAGGTAGATCGCCGGATACGCGGGGTTGAAGCCCTCTTTGACCATCGCGCGGGTCAAGTCGTCCTCGCTGCGCGCCGAGATCCCGCTTGCCTGAAGGGATTGCAACACCACGCTCTTGACCCCGTCCAGGTCGGCGTCCGTCAGTTTGAGGCCGTTGGCGGGAAACGACGCGGTGAACAGCTGATCAAGGATCAGATACTGCAGCACATCCCGGCGCGGCACGTCCACTCCAGTGCTGCCGTCCTGGTTGGCGACCGGGGACGCGCTCGCACGCGGCGTCAGGTAGCTGTCCACCGTCTTCTCGGAAATGCGGTGACTGCCGACAAACGCCGCGGCGCCCGCCTGCGGCGAGCAGCCAGCCAACCCGAAGACGGCGAGCAACGTGAGCAGCGCGGCGGTGATGCGGACCTTCACAGCGATCAGTGTCTCCCTGGCGAGATGTGCGACCAGCCGGACAACGGGCCACCGGCTGACTAACAGAATCTCACGGCGAGTCAGCCAGCCGCCACCGGCTGGCCGGGCCTGGCCGCAGCCGGCGGCCCGACCACCTGGGCCAGCACCTCGGCGCACCAGGCCAGCAACGCGACATCCCGCATCGGCTCGCCGCCGAACTTCGTTTGCGCCCAGGCGCCGTTCGGCTGGATGACACCCTTGGGCCGGGGCACCGAGATGGTGGCCACCGCCGGCTTGTAGAGCGCCCGTCGCTGGCCGTCGTCGTACAGCCGGCGCAGCCGCAGCTGCGCCGACTCGGGCAGCTGAACCGGGCTGAACCGCACCGTGTTGCCCTGCAGCGACACCTCGTTGACCCCATGACGGCGGCACGCCACTTTGAAGCGGGCCACCGCGAGCAGGTTCTCC
Source organism: Actinomycetes bacterium (assembly GCA_009780925.1). GTDB lineage: Bacteria > Actinomycetota > Actinomycetes > Mycobacteriales > Jatrophihabitantaceae > WQZC01. The sequence continues at coordinate 14,533 of WQZC01000041.1, forward strand.
ACCGGCGGCGGGATCGGCCCGAACCGGTCGATCAACTCGGCGCGCACCGCGTCCACCGCCTCGTCGGTGGCCGCCGCCGCGAGCGACCGGTAGGCCTCCAGCCGCAGCCGCTCGCCGGGCAGATAGTCGTGCGGCAGGTTGGCGTCCACCGGGAGGTCCACTTTCACCTCGCAGTACTCCGCCTCACCGGCGCCGTCGCCGCGGAACTCCGCGACCGCTTCGCCCACCAGGCGGACGTACAGGTCGAAGCCCACCCCGGCGATGTGCCCGGACTGCTCCCCGCCCAGCAGGTTGCCGGCGCCACGGATCTCCAGGTCCTTCATGGCCACCGCCATGCCCGCCCCGAGCTCGGTGTGCTGGGCCACAGTGGCCAGCCGATCGTAGGCGGTCTGCGTCAGCGGCCGCTCCGGCGGGTAGGTGAAGTAGGCGTACCCCCGCTCGCGGGCCCGTCCCACCCGGCCGCGCAGCTGGTGCAGCTGGGCCAGCCCGAACATGTCGGCGCGC
>WQZC01000042.1 GCA_009780925.1 Actinomycetes bacterium
GAGAGGGCGTTGCCGACTTAGTTGGCCGGTTCGTGATCCCAGTCGATGATGTCGATCTTCTCGCCATGCAGTTCGGCCACCACGTTGCGCACCCGCTGGCCCATCGGGCCGATGCACGCGCCTTTGGCGTTCACTCCTTGCGCCAGCGCCCGCACCGCGATCTTGCTGCGATGCCCCGCCTCGCGCGCCACCCCGACGATCTCGACGCTGCCGTCGTTGATCTCCGGCACCTCAAGGGCGAACAGCTTGCGCACCAGGTTCGGGTGGGTGCGGCTCACCGTCACCTGCGGACCATGCATCCCGCGCACCACGCCGACCACGTAGCACTTGAGCCGAGTGCCATGGGTGTACTGCTCCCCGGGGACCTGCTCGGTATGCGGCAGCACCGCCTCGACCTTGCCCAAATCCACCAAGACGACGCCCCGGGACGCCGCGTGCGCGTCCGCCTGGACCACCCCGGTGACGATGTCGCCCTCGCGGCCGGAGTACTCGCCGAAGGTCTGGTCGTGCTCGGCGTCGCGCAGCCGCTGCAAGATCACCTGTCGCGCGGTCATCGCGGCGACCCGGCCGAAATCGGTTGGCGTGTCGTCGTACTCCTCGATCAACTCGCCATCAGCGGAGAAGTCCTGCGCCCAGACGATCAGATCACCGCTCTTGCGGTCGATCGAGACCCGGGCGTGCGGCATCGAGTGCGCGGTGTGCTTGTAAGCCGATAGCAACGCCGTCTCCAGCGCGTCGATCAGCGTGTCGAATGGGATCTCCTTCTCCCGCTCGATGCTGCGTAGCGCGGCGATGTCAACTTGCGCCATCATCAATCATTACCATTCTGCTCGTCGCGGCTGAATTCGACCCGCACCCGCCCGGCGCCCAGGCGCGCCCAGCAGACATGGCGCGCCTGCCCATCCAGGTCCAGGGTGACCCCGTCATCGGTCACCTCGACGACGCGACCGCTCGCCGGCTCGCCATCGATCGCGACCTCGACCAGTCGACCGCTGGCGCGCCGCCAATGCCTGGGCTCGCGCAGCGGACGGTCCACGCCTGGCGAAGTGACTTCCAACACGAACGGGCCGACGAAGGCCGCATCGTCCCCGTCCAGGGCCTCCGATATCGCGCCGCTCACCCGCGCGATGGCATCCAGATCGGCTCCGCCGTCGGCGTCGACCACCACGCGCACCAGAGCGCGCCGGCCCGCCGTGGCGACCGTGACATCCTCAAGGTCCAGGCCCGCGCCAGCCACGAGCGGCGCCACAAGATCATGCAGTCGCGACCGGTCGGCTGGGCGGCGCGACGTGCCCCCAGCCCGCCGGGGATCGCCTCGTCCGGGATCGCCGCGTCGGGGATCGCCGCGTCGGGGATCAGCGGGCGCCATCGCAGTCCCTCCAGTCCAGTTGTCCCCTTCGAGGGTAGGCCGTTGGCCACGGCCCGCTCAAGTGCTGGACCCAAATGGGATGATTTACCCAGATATACCCCCACCGGTTCAGTCGAAAGCCGGACCTTCGAGCGGCGGTCGCGCATGAGGCCGCGAGCGGGCGACACCCTGCCACCGACGCAGCCGGAAGTCGAGCCGCTGGCTCTGGGAGACTGCGGAACCATGACCGTGGCCACCAGGCGATGACGCACCGCTCCCCGAAGCCAGCTCGGGTCATCAGCCGACGCCGATTGTTCGCCGCAGCGGCAGTCGCGATGGCTGGCGGCGCGGGCGTCGCCGGCGGGCTGGCGCGTTCGGTGCGCCGCCCGGTCATCGCGCCCCCATCGTGGTTGGTGGCAGCGGTCGCCCGCGAGGAGTCGTTGCTCGCCGGGCTCGCTGCGGCGCGCGCGAGCGGCGGCCCGCCCGGCGCCGTGCCGAATATCGCCGCGATCACGGCCGACCACCAGGCGCACTTGACCGCGCTTCGCGCGCTGGCCGGCGCGGTCACTTGGCCGACCCCAACCGGCGCGGCTCCGGCGACGGCAACCGGCGGCGCGACCGTGCCCACCGACGCGACCGTGCCCACCGACGCGACCGTCTCCGGCGGCGCGACCGTCCCCACCGACGCGACCGTCTCCAGCGGTGCGACCGTCTCCAGCGGTGCGACCGTCTCCAGCGGTGCGACCGGGACGGGCCCAACGCGCGGCGCCACCGAGTCACCCGCGCGCGGAGAAGCCGGAACGGCCCCAAACGGCATCACGACCAGCCCGGGATCACTGGCCGGGCCATCCGACGCACAGTTGCGCGCGGCCGAGCGACAAGCGTCTGCTGCCGCCGCCGCGGCTTCGGCCAGGCGAACTGGCGACGCGGCCGCGCTCCTGGCCAGCATCAGCGCCTGCGAAGCCGGACACTCCCAACTGCTGACCGAGCCGCCCGCCAGCCAAGCACCCGCCGCGCCGTCCGCGGCCAGCCAGTTTTGGGTAGCCCCGACCCGCGCGTCCCAGTCCCAGGCAGCCCAAGCCTCGACATCACCGAACCGGACGCCGCAAACCCCGACCCCACACGACCGGACCGAGGCACCGTCGGCCAACCCCGCCGCGCCCACCGCACCGCCGGCGGACCAGGCCGCATCACCAGTGACCGCCGTGCGCTCGGCAACCCCGGCGGACGGCTCGACCCCGGCCCCGGCCTCAGCCCCGGCCCCGGTCCCGGCGGTGCTGGACGCGTGGCAGGCGGCGCTGGCGTCCGAGCACGCGGCGGTCTTCTGGTACGGCGTGGCAGGGCCGCACCTCACTGGCGCCGATGCCGCGTTCGCGCGCTCCGCGCGACAGGCCCACCAGGCCCTTCGCGACCAGGTTTGCGATGAGCTCGCCGCGCTCGCCGTGACTCCGGCCATCCCGCAGCCTTACTATCAGCTGCCGTTCGCGATGACCGGCCCGGCGCCCGCGCGACGGCTGGCGCTGCGCGCCGAGACGGACGCCGCCGCAGCGTGGCGGTACCTGATCGCGGTGGCCGCCGCTCCGCCCAACCGGGCGCCAGAGCTGCGCGGGAAGGCGCTCACCGCGCTGACCGGCGCCGCCGTGCGAGCGGTGCGCTGGCGGCGCCTGGCCACCCCAGACGCGCCCACCGTCCCGTTCCCTGGGATAGCCATCTGACCACCGGGGATGGGCCATTGGACCGCCGGGGATGCGCTTGGCCATGGCCCCAGGGTGAACGCAGGCCGGCGGGTTCCCGGGGACAGTCGCCTGGCCGCCGGGCATGGGTCCTCCGACCACGACCAAAGTCGCCCACCAATAACGTGAACCACTGATGCGCCGTGCGCGCACCATTCGCGCGCATCAGCACGACGCCAGTAGCCCCATGCCGCCGGGCACCGCTCTCCCCTGGGCACCGCTCCCCCTGGGCGCCGCTCTCCCCCCGGGCACCGCTCCCCCCTGGCCGCCGCTCTACCCCGGGCACCGCTCCCCCCTGGGCACCGCTCTCCCCCCAGGCACCTCTCCGCCCTGGGCACCGCTCGCGAGTCCCGCTGGGTGAGACAACGGATTGAATCTCGAACGCTTGTTCGATACAATGGTCAGGTGACCGAGACCCTGGACACCTTCGAGATCGCGCCGATGAACGTGGCGCCGGGCGTCATGGGGCACGGCATCGATGAGCACAGTCTTGACGTGCCCAGTCGCGACGGACGCGGTTCCGATGGACGCAGTTTCGACGGGCCGAGACCGGTGGACGCCCTGCGGTTGGCGGTTGATGGGTTGGCGGGTTCGGACTGGTCGCGCCTGGCGGGGCCGGAGCTGTTGGATGTGGTGCGCGAGGTGGAGGTTCAGAAGCGCCGGCTGGCCGCTGTGGACCAGGCGCTGTTGGCGCAGTTGAACCTGCGGCACGTGGCCGGCGAGATGGGCTGCCGCGACACCGCCACTCTGCTGGTGGATCAGTTGCGGGTCAATCCGGTCGAGGCGCGGGCACGGGTCGGCGACGCCGAGGACTTCGGTCCGTCGGCGACGTTGGGCGGGCAGCCGCTGCCGCCCCAATTCCCCGACCTGGCCGAGGCGATCGCCGCCGGGGAGATCTCAGTTGGACACGCCCGCGCGGTCACCAAGTTCACTGGCGCGATCCCGCATGGCCTGCCCGAAGGGGTCGTCGAAACCGCCCAGGCGCACCTTCTGAAAGCCGCCGCCGAGACCTACCCGGCGCAGGTCGCCAAGCTCGCCACCGCTCTGCTCGCCCGCCTGGACCAGGACGGCCCCGAGCCGCATGAGGAGACCGAGCAGCGGCGGCGCGGATTGACGCTGGCCACCGGCTCCGATGGCTGGTCCAAGTCGGAGGGGTACCTGTCGCCGTTGTTGACGGCGTCGTTGAACGCGCTGTTTGACTCGTTGGGTGGGCCGAAGCCGGCCGAGGATGGGACGCCGGACGACCGGTCACCTTCAGCGCGCCGGCACGACGCGCTGCTGGACGCGTGCGAACGCTTGTTGCGCTCCGACACTCTGCCCGACACCGGCGGCGCCCCGGTCACGATCCTGGTCACCATCGACGAGACCGACCTGCGCGAACGCGTCGCCGACGCCACCGGCGCGAGCCGGACCGACGCCCGCGACGCGGCGACCACCCCGGGCACCACCAACCCAGACACCGCCGCTTCGGGGGCCGCCGCTTCGGGCACCACCACCTCAGGCACCGCCGCTTCGGGGGCCACCGCCCCAAGCGGCGCCGACCGGGCGAAAGGACACGTCCCCAGCGATAACAGCCCGGGCGGGGACACCGCAACCCAGTGCTTCGCCGCCGGGCTCGCAACGACCGCGTTCGACGCGACCCCGCGCCGCGCCACCGCCTTGTACGCCAACCGGTTTGGCGCCACCGGACACGGGCCGGGCGGGGACCGCGGCTACGCGGTGACGAGCCACGGTCACCTTCTCCCGATCGCCGACGTGCTGCGCCTGGCCGCCGAAGCCAATATCATCCCAGTGGTCCTCAACGACGCCGGCGGGATCGTGTCCTATGGCCGTGCCCAGCGCCTCGCCACGGCCGCCATGCGCAGAGCGCTAGCGGCACGTGACGGCGGGTGCAGTTTCCCTGGGTGCGACATTCCGCCTGAATGGTGTCAAATTCACCACACGACTGCCTGGGAGCAGGGCGGGCACACCGCAATCAGCGAACTCACCATGGTCTGCGGCCATCACCACCGCGACCACCAACGCCAAGGCTGGCAATGCCGGATGATCAACGGCGTCCCCTGGTGGGTCCCACCAAAGTGGATCGACACCCTCCAACGCCCCAGACGCAACCACGCCCACACCCGAATCCAGCCACAACAACGCGACCAGGCCGCCCCGCTTTGGCTCGCCGCCGCCTGAACGGGACCCTCGTTGGCCTCCAGCGGCGCCCCATTAACTCAACTGGACGCCGCACTCAACTGGACGGCGGCTCACTCAACTGGTCGCCGCACTCAGCCGGGCAGCTCACTCAGCCGGGCGGCGCCCCCAGCTGGGCGGCGCCCGAGGCGGCACCACCAGCGACGCCACAAGTCGCGCCGGCAGCCACCGCACCGCCACCAGCATCGACACAAGTCGCACCGGCAGCCACCGCGCCGCCACCCGCGCGCACCAGCGCGGACCACGCGCCATGCCACGGTCCACGCGTCAAGGCCACCGACCGAACCCGGCCGTCGCGAGCGCTAGCGCACCGCAACCTCGGGCGCGCCGCCCGGCATCGCGGACATCCGCGCCGCGAGCCGCTCCGCCTCTTCGATCAGCGTCGCCACGATCTGCGACTCGGGCACGGTCTTGACCACCTCGCCGCGAACGAAGATCTGCCCCTTGCCGTTGCCCGAGGCCACGCCGAGGTCGGCCTCCCGCGCTTCCCCCGGGCCGTTGACGACACAGCCCATGACCGCCACCCGCAGTGGCACGGTCAGCCCCTGCAATCCCGCGGTCACCTGCTCGGCCAGGGTGTACACGTCCACCTGGGAACGTCCGCAGGACGGGCAGGAGACGATCTCCAGCCGGCGCTGGCGCAGGTTCAACGACTCGAGGATGGCCAGGCCGACCCGGACCTCTTCCACCGGGGGCGCGGACAGCGACACCCGGATCGTGTCGCCGATGCCGCGCGACAGCAGCGCGCCGAACGCCACCGCGGACTTCACCGTGCCCTGGAACGCCGGTCCGGCCTCGGTGACGCCCAGGTGCAGCGGGTAGTCGCAGCGCGCCGCCAACTGCTCGTACGCCCGCACCATCACCACCGGATCGTGGTGCTTGACGGAGATCTTGAAGTCGAAGAACCCGTGCTCCTCGAACAACGACGCCTCCCACAGCGCCGACTCGACGAGCGCCTCGGCGGTGGCCTTGCCGTGTTTGTCGAGCAGCCGGCGGTCCAGCGACCCGGCGTTGACGCCAATGCGGATGGACACCCCGGTGTCCGCGGCCGCTTTGGCGATGGCGCCGACCTGGTCGTCGAACTTCTTGATGTTGCCGGGGTTGACCCGCACCCCCGCGCAGCCGGCGTCGATGGCCGCGAAAACATACTTGGGCTGGAAGTGGATGTCGGCGATCACCGGGAGCTTGGAGCGCCGGGTGATCTGCGCCAGCGCGTCCGCGTCATCCTGCGAGGGCACCGCCACCCGCACGATGTCGCAACCGGCGGCGGTGAGCTCGCCGATCTGTATCAGCGTGGCGTCCACGTCGGAAGTCAGCGTGGTGGTCATCGACTGCACCGACACCGGCGCGCCACCGCCCACCGCCACCGTGCCCACCTTGATCTGGCGGGACGGCCGGCGCGGCGCGAGGACGGGCGGTTCGACGGGCGGTTCGACCGTAGGGGCACTGGGGGTGGCGGCGGAACTCACTGGTCCAGTATCCGCTCCGCCGCAACACGCGGCGTCTGCTGGACCGGCGACGACCGGGCGCCCGTCGCCCGCCGCGCTCGCCCCACCCGAGCACGCTTCGCCTGCCGGACGCTCGTCGCCCGCCCGACCCTCCGAACGCACCCGACCCGCCGAACGCGCCCGGCCCGCCCGACCTGCCGGACGCTCGTCGCCCGCCGCGGCGCGTCGCCCGCTGCTCCCGTGATGGCCCGGTCAGCCGCCGATGGTGATCGGTTTGACGATGTCGGCGTAGATGACCAGCATCGTCACCAGCACCAGCACCGAGGTCACCGCGTACATGACCGGCAGGAACTGCGCGGTGTCCACGAAAATCGGCGGCCGAGCGGCGCGGGTCCCGTCCGGGCCGGCGGTCGCGCGCCGGGCACGCAGCCGCGCCGCGCCGCGTCGGACCGACTCGATCAACGCGCCGAGCACGTGCCCGCCGTCCAACGGCAGCAGCGGGAGCAGGTTGAACAGGCACAACAGCAGGTTGACGCTGGCCAGCAAACCGAACAAGAAGTAGATCTTGTCTTGCAGGTCCAGGACGTGGCTGTCGGCCACGTCGCCGCCCAGCCGGCCCAGGCCGACCACGCCGATCGCGCCGTTCGGGTCGCGCGGTTTGCCGTCGAACACCGTGCCCCACAGGCTGCCGATTTTCTGCGGGTAGCTGCCCAGGGCGCGGAACGCGGAGGAGATCTGACTGCCGATCTGCCCCGGCGCCGCGGTCACCGACAACGGCTGGTACCGCTCGGTCGGCGACACCCCGATGTAGCCGGCGACGAAGGTCGCGGTGCCGGTGTCATTGGCGTACTTGGTGTTCTCCACTGGGGTGATCGACAGCTGCCGCTGCGCGCCGTCGCGCTGCACCGTCATGGTCAACCGCTGGCCGGCGGACCGCTCGATGATCGCGACCGCCTGGTCCCAGCTCGTGATCGCGGCGCCATCGATGGCCACGATCTTGTCCCCCGGACGCAGCCCAGCCTGCGCGGCCGGGGCGTCGGGGGCGCTGGCCGGGCAGGTCCCGGCAGCCGCGTCCGCCGAGTTCGCCGCCACCACGCACTGGGACACCGACTCAACCGTCGTGGTCGGGTTCTTCTGGCCCATCAGGGTCAGCAGCGCCATCGACAGCACCAAGTAGATGACCAGGTTCATCGCCGGCCCGCCCAGCATCACGATCATCTTCTTGCCGGGGGTGAGCCGGTAGAACTCACGCTCCTCGTCGCCGGGCCCGACCTCGCAGCGGCTGGTCTGGCGGAAGTCCTCAACCGCGGACGCCATCCGGCGCGGCCAGCGCGACGGCTTGCTGGTGTCGTTCGGCGGCACCATGCCGATCATCCGGATGTAGCCGCCGAACGGGACCGCTTTGACGCCGTACTCGGTGTCGCCGCGTTTGCGCGACCAAACAGTCGGGCCGAAGCCGACCATGTACTGGGTGACCTTCACGCCGAACTTCTTGGCCCCAACCAGGTGGCCGACCTCGTGCAGCGCGATGGAAATCAGTATGCCGAGCGCGAAAATCACCACGCCGAGCGCGTAAAGCAATTCTCGTCCCTCCTCGGGTCAGCCCGTTCCGCCGGCGGTCAGGCCGGCCCACCGATGATTTCGCGGGCCCGTCGGCGCGCCCACTGCTGTGCTTGTTCGACGTCTTCGACCCGGGTTGGGTTCCCGGCGGCGGCGTGTTGCGTCGCCAGCCACTGCTCCAAGACCGCGCCGATGGTGTCCACGATGGCCAAGAACCCGGCCCGGCCGGCGTGGAACGCGGCGACCAGCTCCTCGTTGGCGCCGTTGAACACCGCCGGGGCGCAGCCGCCGGCCAGCCCGGCCTCGCGGGCCAGCTCGATCGCGGGGAACGTGACCTCGTCGATCGGCTCGAAGACCCACGTCTGCGCGGCCGCCCAATCGACCGGACGGGCGGCGCCGGGCACCCGGTCCGGCCAGCCCATTCCCAACGCGATGGGCAGCCGCATGTCCGGCGGCGAGGCTTGCGCGAGGGTCGAGCCGTCGACGAACTCGACCATCGAGTGGATCATCGATTGGGGGTGCGCGACCACCGCGATGCGCTCGTAGGGCAGGTCGAACAGCAGATGCGCCTCAATCACCTCCAGGCCCTTGTTGACCAGCGTGGCCGAGTTGGTGGTGACCAACTTGCCCATCTGCCAGGTCGGGTGCGCCATCGCCTGCGCCGGGGTCACATCGGCCAGTTGCGCCCGGGTGCGACCACGGAACGGCCCACCGGAGGCGGTGATCACCAACCGGCGCACCTCGTCGGCGGACCCGCCGCGCAGGCATTGCGCGATCGCCGAGTGCTCCGAGTCGACCGGCACGATCTGGCCCGGCTTGGCCTTGGCCTTGACGATCGGGCCGCCGACGATGAGCGACTCCTTGTTGGCCAGGGCGATGGTCCGCCCGGCGTCCAGCGAGGCCACCGTGGCCCGCAGGCCCTGCGCGCCATCGACGGCGTTGAGGATCACGTCCGCCGGCAGGCTCGCGACCTCCGCCAGCATGTCCGGCCCGGTCAGCACCCGCGGCAGCGGACGATCCGGCGCGTCCGGCCAATGCCGGCGCAGCGCGTCGCGCAGCCGATCCACCGTCTCCTCGTCGGTGGTGGCGATCCCGACCGTGTCCACGCCGAACTCGGCGGCCTGCGCGGCGAGCAGCTCGATGTCGCCGGCGGAGCACACCGCGCTGACCTGGAACCGGTCCGGGGCGGCGCGCGCCACATCCAGCGCCTGGGTGCCGATCGAGCCGGTGGAGCCGAGCACGACGACGCTTCGCGGAGAGTTCATAGGGCAATTATGAGGCGCGCGGTCACCGCGCGGCGAACCGTCGACGGGCGCGTCGGACCACCCAGAACGCGTAACCGAGGGTCAGCACGTAAAGCGGGTAGCCCATCGCGATGCGCGCGACCGCGAGCCAGCCGGTGGCGTTCTTCTGGAACAACGCGAACTGCACCACGCCGCGCGCCGCGAACAGCGCCACCCCGGACAGGGTCGCGAGCAGGTAGGCGCGGAACAGGCCACGATCGCGGTGCCACGGCTGGCGCTCGTCCGGCGACGGGTCCAGAAACTCCCAGGCCAGCCCAACCAGCGGCCGGCGCACCAGCAGCGACGCGGCGAACAGCGCCGCGTACAGGAAGCTGGTCCAAATCCCGAGCAGGAAGTAGCCGCGCGCCTGGCCCAGCCGCTGGGCGATCAGCGACGCGACCACCACGCCGACCAGCCCGGACAGCGCCTGCAGCGTCGACTGCCGGCGCGCCAGCCGGTACCCGGCCAAGACCACCGCCGAACCGACGGCGGCGAAGATCGCCGTGCGCAGATTGGTGAGCACGTTGACCACCACAAACACCACAGTTGGGATCGCGGCGATCACCGTCCCGGACCAGCCGCCCAGCGTCGTCAGCAGCTGATGGCGATACTCCTCACGCAGCCCACCCGGCCCCTCCGCGTCGTCCGCCGCAGCGCCCGAATCCCGCTGCTCACCCGACTCACCTAGCTCCGCCGCCCGATCCAACACGAATGGTCCACCTGGATCCCCTGGCTCCGCCAGCTCACCCGACTCACCCAGCTCCGCCGCCCCATCCAACGCGATCGGTCCACCTGGATCCCCTGGCTCCGCCGACTCACCCGGCTCCACTGCCGCCCGATCCAACGCGAATGGTCCACGTGAATCGCCTGGCTCCGCCAGCTCACCCGACTCACCCAGCTCCGCCGCCCGATCCAACACGAATGGTCCACGTGGATCGCCTGGCTCCACCGACTCACCCGGTTTGGCTGGCTCGCTTGGCGCCGACGGCGCAGCAAGCTCTAGCGGGTCCACCGGGTCCGGCGGCGCCGCCTCAGCGTCGCGCGAGGTCACCGGCGTCGCGCAATTCGTAGCGGGGATTGTAGATAGCCAGCCGGTCCTCGTGCACCCCGACGCGGCCATGGACGAACACCGACCGGCCGGGCTCCACCCCCGGCACCCGTCGGCGGCCGACCCACACCAGATCGATCGCGGCGGACCCGTCGAACAGCTCGGCCGAGAACGTGGGAACCGTCTCACGCGGGGTGTAGACAACCGAGCGAATGCGGCCGGTCACGGTCACGCGTGCGCCGCGCCGCGCCTCGTTGATGGGCGTGGCCTCCTGCCGGCGCACGTCCCCGCGCAACTCGTCGGCGTCGAGGGCGTGCACATCGGCGGTCAGCCGACGCAACCGCGACAGCGGGCGAGCCGGCATCACCGCTCCGACTCGGGCCGCTGCGCCGGGTCCTCGGTTTCGGCGTCAGCTCCTTCGGCGTCCTCAGCCTGTGGCAGCGCCTCCTTGGGCAGCCGCAACGGCACCGGGTCACGAACCGGCAACGGCTCGTTGCCGCGCACGACGACCAGGTTGCGCAGCGCGCGCTCGAACGGCAACGCAGCGGCCCGCTCGGTGGCCGCCCTGCCGATCAACATGGCGCGCACGAACCAGCGCGGCCCGTCCACACCGATGAACCGCACCGCCGTGACCCGATTGTCCACCGGCAACCGCCCCACCAGCTCGGTCCCGAACGCCCCGCCCGGGTTGTCCTTCAGCGCGCCCTGTTTGCCGGCCGACTCGCGGATCTCGCGGCGCACATCGTCCCAGATGCCCCCACTGCGCGGCGCGGCGAACACCCCGAGCTGCATCTGGCCGTTGCGGTCCACCACCGTGGCGGTGAGGACCTGCTGGCCGTCACCCATCGCCAACCGGACCTCGGCGCCGGGCCACACCGGCACCCGCAACGCGCCCAGATCGACGCGCTGCAACTCATCGTCGGGCGCGTCGCGCACGTCGAACGGGCCGGTGGTCGGCTCCGGCTCATCAGGTTCACGGGTGCCCCAGGGCGGGGTCGCGTCGAGTTTGGACCGCTCCGTGCCCCGCTCCCGCCGTCGCAATGCCATCTACGGTTGCTCCCCTTCTCCCAATGCGCCGACACCGCCGGCGCACAACCGGTCATCACCGACACTGTCAGCGCGCAACCGGTCATCGCCAATACAGTCGCCACCGGACCGGCTGGCGCTTTCCCGCTCGTCACCGATCCGCTCGTCACCGATCCGCTCGTCGCCGATCCGGTCCGCGCTGAACCGGCCAGCACCGGACGGCTCGTCCCCGATCCGCTCGTCGCCCATTCGGTCGGCCGCGACGCCACCGGTCGAGCCGTGGCCGCCGGTTCCGCGCTCCGAGCGCGGCAGGCGCGGCACGGCGACGAACCGGGCCTGCTCGACCCGCTGGATCACCAACTGGGCGATGCGGTCGCCGCGACGCAATTGCAGCGGGCGGCGCGGGTCATGGTTGATCACGATCACTTTGATCTCGCCGCGGTAGCCCGCGTCGATGGTGCCCGGCGCGTTCAGCACCGACATACCGGCGCGCGCCGCCAGACCGGATCTCGGATGCACGAACGCGGCGAAACCGTCGGGCAGCGCCACCGCCAGGCCGGTCGGCAGCACCGCCCGCTCCCCCGGGGCCAGCACCACATCCACCGCAGTGGCGATGTCGGCGCCGGCGTCACCGGGAAGCGCATAGGCCGGCAACGGCAGCTCCGCGTCGAGCCGCTGCACGAGCACCGTCGGTTGAGCGTTCGACGCACCGATGGTCACGACGCGCGACGCTGCCGTCTGCCGCCAGGCTCAGGCACAGTCGCGGCAGACGTACTGGCCGTCGCGCTCACGGGCGAGCCGGCTGCGGTGGTGCACCAGGAAGCACACCGAACAGGTGAACTCGTCTTCTTGCTTGGGCAGCACGCGCACCGTCAACTCTTCGCCGGACAGGCTGGACAGGTCCGCGCCGGGCAGCTCCTGCGACTCGGCGAGGTCGGCCTCGTCGATGTCAATCAGCCCCGACTGAGCCTCCGCGCGGCGAGCTTTGAGTTCCTCCAGCGAGTCAGCGTCCAATTCATCAACGTCACCACGGCGCGGCGCGTCGTAGTCGGTGGCCATGTCAACTCCTCGGTTATCTCTGCGGTGCATAGATTCTCGTCAACTGAACTGGGCGGTCGCCAGCGTTCACAGCAGCGGCTCAGCGATCAGCGACTGGCCCCTCCTGGTCGCGCGATGCCAACGTGCGACCGCCCGGATTCGTGCCCATGGGCGCGACCGGCGACGAGCCCTCGGGCATCTCGCGCTGCCCGGTTCACCCGCCACCTGCCAGCCGCGCACCATACAACGCGGCTCTGGCGGCGCCTGCGGCGGGGAGCGCCCAAGTGCGCGAACCGGCTTCGCGGACTAGACTTTTCCACTGATCTGTGCGCAAGCGCCAAGGCCGGCGAGCGCCCGCAGACCGGAACAGCGAGCTACCGCAGCCATCTTCCATCAGCCAGGAGCGCGACATCGTGGCCAAAGCATCACCGCGGCGACCGTGGCCGGCTCTCGCGTTCTTGCTCGCGCTGTCGCTGCTCACCGCAGTGGTCTGGTGGCGGGTGATCCACGAGGGGAACAAGCCGCCGGCAGCGGTGCCTGCCCCAGCGCCGACGTGCGCCACGCTGGCGCCCAATGAGCTGCCACCACCCGCCATCGTCACCGTCAACCTGGTCAACGGGACCGCCACCGCCACCAAGCCGCGCGACGGGCTGGCCGGCAACGCGGCCAAGGCGCTCGCCGCGCGCGGCTTCCAGATCGGCACCATCGGCAACGACAGCGCGCCCGCAGTCACCGGCATCGGTGAGATCCGTTACGGGCCCACTGGCACCACTGCGGCACGACTCGTGTCGTTCTACCTGCCGGGTGCCAAACTGGTCAAAACCACTCGCACCGACCTGACCTCGATGGTGGTCGAGGTGTCCGTGGGCGCCAAGTATCAGGCCATCCTGAAGCAAGCGCAGGCCAGTGCCGCGATGGCCCAGGCGCAGGTCAGCCTGGCGCCCGCGCCGCCGCCGACCGCCACGCCAACCGCCACGCCAACCGCGACGAGGACCGGTGCCACGGGCACCGGCACGAAACGCGCCACCGCGACTGGGACCAAACCCGCCAAGACTGGCACCGGAACCGGCACGGGCGCCGGGGCTGGCGCGGGGGGCAGCACGGGCACGGGCGGCACGGGCACGGGCGGCACGGGGCCGACGGACGCCACTGGCACGACCGGCGCCACCGACGGCGCCACCGCGCCGACCACCCCGGCTGCGACCACGCCATACCTGCCGCCCTGCTAGCCTGCCGCGCTGCTAGCCTGCCGCGCTGCTAGCCTGCCGCGCTGCTAGCCTGCCGCGCTGCTAGAGCCTGCCGCGCTGCTAGCCTGCCGCGCTGCTAGCCTGCCGCGCTGCTAGCCTGCCGCCCTGCTAGCCTGCCGCCCTGCTAGCCTGCCGCGCTGCTAGCCTGCCGCCCTGCTAGCCTGCCGCCCTGCTAGCTTGCCGCCCTGCCGGTCGGGTGGTGCCAGGGCGCGGCGGTCGCGGTCGAGCGCGCGGCATGATCCCGTGCAGCGGCTCACACGTGGGTCGCGGCCAGTTCGTCGAGCAACCGGAAGAACTCCCCGGCCAACTCCGGGCCGGCGCCGGCCGTCAGCTCCGGTCCGGGCGCGCCGCCGGCCGGCCCGGTGAGCACGCAGCCAGCCTCTTGCGCGATCAGCACCCCAGCCGCCCAATCCCACGGATGCAGGCCAACCTCGTAGTACGCGTCGATCCGGCCGGCGGCGAGCGCGACCAGATCCAGGCTCGCCGCACCGGCGCGCCGAATGTCGGCCACGCGCGGCAGCAGGGCGGCGACCACCGCCGCCTGGCGGGCGCGCCGCGCGCGGTCGTAGGCGAACCCGGTGCCCACCACGGCCCGGTCCAGCGCCACCCGGCGCGGCCCGCGCAGCCGCCGCTCGCCCAGGAACGCGCCGTCACCGCGCACCGCGTGGAACACCTCGTCAGCGGCTGGGTTGCACACGCAGCCAGCCACCACTTGGCCGTCCA
>WQZC01000043.1 GCA_009780925.1 Actinomycetes bacterium
CAGGACAGCGCAAAGTCGACCGCGCGGGTGCTGGTGCCGCTGGTGGCGCTGTTCGCGGTCGCCGTCGCGGTGCTGGTGGCCACCGGTGGTCACCGCGGCCCGTCCCCGCGCCGACGCTCCTGATCGCGGCACGGGGCACGCCCTGGCGGCGCGTGAATCCGCTGCTCCGCATCGACCGATCCGAACCAAGTCCACCCGGGGCAGCACCGCGCGGCTTCGGCGCACATATCCCGCTCCCGTCAGCGGTTGGTTTGCGCCCGGTCGGCAGCGGCGTGGTACCGTGTCCTGCGGACCGGCTCCGGTCGGCCCATCTCCGAGCGCCGCTAGCTCAAGTGGCAGAGCAGCTGACTCTTAATCAGCGGGTTGGGGGTTCAAGTCCCTCGCGGCGCACTGGATGATCATGCGAGTGTCGCGACGCCTTCCCCTGCCCCAGCGTCGCGCGATCGGCCGAGTTCCCCTAGAGCGGCGCGGGCAGTGGTGCGGGCCAGCCGATGCGGTAGGCTTTCGCCCCGTGGCCACGATGATGATGCGCAGCTGCCGAATGTGCGCTGCCCAGGCGTGTGCCATGCCGTCCCGCCACTGAAGCAGCCGGACATGTCGCATCGCCGCACGCGGCCCGTGGCCCGCGGCAATCACGCGCGTCCCGGGGTGCCGCCGGCTCATCCCCAACCGACCCCCACAGGAGACCAACAATGACAGATCCGGCGAATTGGTCCTTCGAGACCAAGCAGGTGCACGCGGGCGCCCGCCCGGACCGCGACACGCACTCCCGTGCCGTGCCGATCTATCAGACGACGGCATACGTCTTCGACTCCGCTGAGCACGCCAGCAACCTGTTCGCGCTGACCGAGCCCGGGAACATCTACACCCGCATCCAGAACCCGACCCAGGCCGTGGCCGAGGAGCGCCTGGCCGCGCTGGAGGGAGGGATCGGCGCGCTGCTGGTCTCCTCCGGGCAGTCGGCGAACACCCTCGCGGTGCTCAACCTGGCCGGCGCGGGCGACCACATCGTGTCGTCGTCGTCGCTGTACGGCGGCACCTACAACCTGCTGCACTACACGCTGGCGAAGCTGGGCATCGACGTCACCTTCGTTGACGACCCGTCCTCGCCGCAGTCCTGGCGCGCGGCGGTGCGCCCGAACACCAAGGCGCTGTTCGGCGAGACCATCCCCAACCCCAAGTCCGACGTCCTGGACATCGAGGCGGTGTCCGGGGTGGCGCATGAGGCCGGCGTGCCGCTGATCGTGGACAACACCATCGGCACGCCCTACCTGGTCCATCCCCTCGCGCACGGCGCGGACATCGTGGTGCACTCGGCGACCAAGTACCTCGGCGGTCACGGCACCGCGCTCGGCGGCGTGATCGTCGACGGCGGCGCGTTCGACTTCGGCCAGGACCCGGCCAAGTTCCCCGGCTTCACCACCCCGGACCCCTCCTACCACGGGCTGGTCTGGGCGGAAGCCGCCGGCGGCGCGCCCGGGGCCAACCCGGCGTTCATCCTCAAGGCTCGGGTGCAGCTGTTGCGCGATCTCGGCACCGCGATCTCGCCGTTCAACGCGTTCTTGCTCATCCAGGGTTTGGAGACGCTGAGCCTGCGGATGGAGCGGCACGTCGCCAACGCCCAGGCGGTCGCCGAACACCTGGCGCGGCACCCGCTGGTGGAGCAGGTGCACTACGCCGGCCTGCCATCCTCGCCGTACTACTCGCTCGCGCGCAAATACGCGCCGAAGGGCGCCGGTGGGGTGCTGGCCTTCGAGATATCCGGTGGGCTGGACGCGGGCCGGCGGTTCGTCGAGGCGCTCACCTTGCACAGCCATGTCGCCAACATCGGCGATGTGCGCAGCCTGGTGATCCACCCGGCGTCCACCACGCACGCCCAGTTGACGCCGGAGGAGCAGAAGGACTCCGGGGTGACGCCCGGGCTGATCCGACTGGCGGTCGGCATCGAGGGCATCGAGGACATCCTCGCCGATCTTGAGCAGGGCTTCGCGGCCGTCGGCTGAGCCGCTGACCGACGCCGACCGACGAGGGGTGAGCAGTGACGACTACGACTACGGCGGATGCGACGACGCCGGCGAGCGCCGAGCCGCGGCCAGCCGGGGACCAGCCGCGGCCGGACCGGCCGTACTGGCGCCTCGGCGATCCAGTCGGTCACCGACAGTTCGCCCCGACCGGCGCGCTCGACCTGGAGCTGGGCGGTCGGCTCGCTGAAGCCACCCTCGCCTACGAGACCTGGGGGGAGTTCACTGGCGACAACGCGGTGCTGATCGAACACGCGCTGACCGGTGACTCGCATGTGGTCGGTCCGGCCGGCCCGGGCCATCCCACCGCGGGCTGGTGGCCGGGGCTCATCGGCCCCGGGGCGCCGCTGGACACCCGACGCTGGTTCGTGGTGGCCCCCAACGTGCTCGGCGGCTGCCAGGGCAGCACCGGCCCCAGCTCGCCGGCGCCAGACGGGCAACCCTACGGCTCACGGTTCCCCGCGCTCACCATCCGGGATCAGGTGGACGCCGAAGCGTGGCTGGCCGAGCGGCTCGGCGTTGGCGCCTGGGCGGCCGCGATCGGCGGCTCGATGGGCGGCATGCGCGCCCTGGAGTGGGCCGCGCGGTACCCGCAGCGGGTGCGGCGCGTGGTGCTGCTAGCCACCTCCGCGACCGCCACCGCCGAGCAGATCGCGCAATGCGCCATGCAGTTAGAGGCGATATTCGTCGATCCCGGCTGGCGCGGCGGCGACTACCACGGGCTCGGCCCGGGACCGGTGGCCGGGCTGGGCCTGGCGCGCCGGCTCGCGCACCTGAGCTACCGCAGCGAGGAGGACTTGACCGCCCGCTTCGGGCGCGACGCGCAAGGCGACGGCGAGCCGCTCGACGGCACCGGCCGATTCGCGGTCGAGTCCTACTTCGATCATCACGCGGACAAGCTGGTGCGCCGGTTCGACGCCGGCAGCTACGTCACGCTCACCCGCTCGATGAACTCCCACGACATCGGACGGGGCCGGGGCGGCGTGGCCGCCGCGCTGCGCGCGGTGACCGCGCGCGCCACCATCGTGACGATCAGCTCGGACCGGCTGTATCTGCCGTGGCAACAGGCCGAAATAGCCGACGGGATACCCGACGCGCGGCACGAGGTGGTCACCAGCCCGCACGGCCACGACGGTTTCCTGATCGAGACTGAACAGGTCGGAGCGATCATTCGCGCCGCGCTGGCTCGTTAGCGCCCGGAGCGCCGAGGCTGACGTTCGCGATTCGTGATGTCGGGGAAAACGCATGATTCTTGCGTTTTCCCCGACATCACGGCGGGGAGTCCGCTGCGCTTTGGCTTGCCCCGGGGAATCGGGCGCTGAGCACCGCTTCCAGCTCGGCGCGGACATCGGCCCGGATCTGCGCGCGCAACGCCTCCTGCTCGGCGCGCAGATCCGCGCGGGTGGCGTCGCGCGCGTCATCGGTCAGGTCGACGACAAGCTCGCCGCCCGGCCCCAGCACCGCCTGGCGCACCTCGCTCACCTCACCGGCGCCCTGCCGGCGCAACGCGGCGGTCACATCGGCGGCCCGCAGCCCGAGCCGTCGGATCGCCGACCCGAGCACCTTCCCGTTCTCGATGATCACCGTGGACTTGCCCTCGAACCACTGGTCCAGCTTGGGATGAAGATGCACCGCCCGCACCACGACCGCGTTGATGGCGATCAGCACCGCCGCGCCCAGCATCCCTCCGCTCAGGCTGTTGTCCGGGCCGATGATCGCGTTCTGCACCACGTTGCCCAGCATCAGCATGACGACCAGGTCGAAACTGTTCAGCTGGGCCAGATTCCGTTTGCCGCCCAACCGCAGCAGCACCGCCAGCCCGACGTAGACCAGCACGGTGCGGATCACCTTTTCCGCGAGCGGAATCGACACATGCCACAGGTCAGTGGAAATCATGCCGCTGGTGTATCACAAGCGCGCGCTGACCAGCGCCGACCACGCCCCCAATCGACGACCCGCCGCTACCCCTCGTCGGCCAGCAGCGCGTCCACGAACTGGCCCGGGTCGAACGGGGCGAGATCATCGGCGCCCTCCCCCAGCCCGACCAACTTGACTGGCACGCCCAGCTCCCGCTGCACGCTGATCACGATGCCGCCCTTGGCCGTGCCATCAAGCTTGGTGAGCACGATCCCAGTCACGTCCACGACCTCGGTGAACACCCGGGCCTGGGCCATCCCGTTCTGCCCGGTGGTCGCGTCCAACACCAGCAGCGTCTCAGTGACCGGGCTCAGCTTCTCAACCACACGCTTGACTTTGCCCAACTCGTCCATCAGGCCAGCCTTGGTGTGCAGCCGACCCGCGGTGTCGACCAGCACCGTGTCAACGCCTCGCTCGATTCCCCGCTTGACCGCGTCGAACGCGACGCTGGCCGGATCGCCGCCCTCCGGGCCACGCACCGTCTCTGCCCCCACCCGCGAGCCCCAGGTGGTCAATTGCTCGGCGGCCGCCGCCCGGAACGTGTCCGCCGCGCCAAGCAGCACCGACCGCCCGTCGGCCACCAGCACCCGCGCCAGTTTGCCGCAAGTGGTCGTCTTGCCGGTGCCGTTGACGCCGACCATGAGCACCACGGCCGGGCGCCCATCCGTCCCCGTCGCGGCCACGGAGCGGTCCAGCTCCGGCCGGAGCGCGGCGAGCAGCTCCTGCCCGAGCAGCGCGCGCAACTCGTCGCCACTGCGAGTGCCGGCCACCTTGGTGCGGGTGCGCAACCGCTCGACGATCTCAGTGGTGGCACCGACCCCCACGTCGGCGGTGAGCAGCGACGCCTCGACCTCTTCCCAGGCCTCATCATCCAACCGGTCACGGGCCAGCACCGAGAGCAGCCCACGGCCGAGCGCGGACTGCGAGCGCGCCAACCGGCCGCGCAACCGGGCCAACCGCCCCGCAGTCGGCTCCGGCGTGTCCAGCGCGGCGGGCTCCGCGACCGATGCTGGGGCGGCGGGCTCCGCGACCGGTGCCGGGGCGGCGGGCTCCGCGACCGGTGCCGGCCCAGCCATGGGCGAGTCCGTCGCGACCGGTGGGGCGCCTGGCTCAGCGTCAATCGGCTTGGCGGGCTCAACCCCTGACTCCGCCACTGTGGCCGCTCCCGATGGCGCCCCGGCCTTCGGCCCCGACCGCCCGGCCCTCGGCCCCGACCGCCCTGGCCCTGTCTTCGGCCCCGACGGCCCGGTCGTGGTCGTCCTCGGCGCCGGCGCGGCGGACCGCTCGCCGGCCCGCGCCGCGCCGCGTCCGGACCGTGCCCTGGCGACGAGCAGCGCCGCGACAATCAGCGCCGCGACGACGAGCACACCAATGACGATCCACAGAACCTGCACCTTGGCATTGTCTCAGCCCGCCCCGCCAAACACCAAGACACGCGTTGCCCCGCCACCTCGGACGCACGCCCGCGCGTTCAGTCATGCCCTGCCTAGTTGATCTTTGTTTGGCGCGCTGGCGGGCGCGCCCCTAGAACGGGGGCAAGTCGTCCGGGTCGGGCCGGGTGGCCACCGCTGCAGTCGGTTGGGCAATCGGCTTGCGGCTCGGGGTGGTTTCCCGGGTGGCCCCGCCGCTTACTGTTGATTTGACAACGCGTCGGCCACCGGCACGTCTCATATCGCCCGCCTGACACGGCGGCTCAGCCCGCCCACTGTCGGTTGATCCAGCAATGGACCGGTCCGCGCTCCGCGCGCGACACGGCGCGGGGTCAGATCATCGCGCGGAACAGCGCCGGGTCCGGCGAGGGGATCACGCAGCTGGACACCAGCACGCCCGGCCGGCTGGATTCGGCTAACGCGGCCTTAACGGCTGCCTGCACGTCGGCCACCTGGCCACACATCTTGAAGAAGCTCTTGCCACCGATGGCCACCCCGAGCCGGATCTCCATCAGTGCGACGTCGCTGGCCTTGGCGGCGGTGTCCGCGCCGATCACCGCGGAGGCGATGTCGAAGTACTCGATCACCCCGAGCGCCTCCACGTTCGGCACCGGGGTTACCGCGTTGATCGCTGGGATGAGCGTGGGGTGCACCCGGGGAATCAGCAGGTGGTTGACCACCGCGCCCGCGCCCGCCTCCAGCCCGGCCCGCACCGACGCCTCCACCGCGCCGACCTGGCCGTGCACCAGGTTGATGAACTTGCCCGGGCAGACCGGCTTGGCGAACGACAACTCGACCTGGCCGGCCTTGAGCATGGCGTCGGTCGCCTCGACGCCGCGCGCGATGGAGATGAACTCGATCAGGCCGATGGCGGAATTCATCAGGTGCGCCCTTCTACCGTTCGATCGTGATCTGCGTGGCGTCCACCGCACTGACCCGGCCGTCGATGGACGCGTGCACCAAGGCCCCGATGGCCGACTGGTCGACGGTGGCGATCACCTGGCCGGCGCTCACCCGGTCGCCGACCGCGACGATCGGGTCGGCGGGGCGGCCGACGCCGTGCTTGGTGGGAATCAGCACCCGGGACGGCGCGATCGAGACCACCTCGTCCAGCTCGGTGGGATACGGGTCCAGCCGCCAGCGCTCGATGAGCCGGGACTGCGGGATCTTGCGCATCGGGTGGTCCGCGGTCTGCTCGGGGTAGATGTTCGGATCGCCGGCGGTGACCCCGGCCTCGCGCAACACCCCCTTGGCCCACACGTTCACCCGGCGGGGGCTGAGCCCCATCGGGCAGGCGTACAGCTCGCAGATGCCGCACTCGCAGCACAGCAGCGCGTCCGCCAAATCCGCGACGTGGGTGCGCGTCTGCGCCACCCGCATCACCAGGTGCGGGCGCATCTGGTGGCCGATCAGGTAGCGCGGGCACATGTCCGTGCACAGCCGGCACTGGATGCACGCCGAGGTCTGCCCGAGCACGTGCTCGAGCGGTTTGCCCGCGAATGCCACCAGCGGGTGCTCGGCGGGCAGCACCACCAGCCCGCTGTCCGCCTTGCCGTAGCCGAAGCTCCCGGCCGCGTCGGCGGCGAAGCACGGGCCCATCATCGGCCCGCCCTTGATGAAGGCGTGCCGCTCGCAGCTCGCCCCGCCGGCGGCGGCGATCAGGTCGGCCGGGGTGGTCCCGACAGGGGCGTCCACCAGCCGCGGCGCGCGGACCGCGCCGTTCACCGTGACCGCGCGCCGCAGCATCGGCTCGCCGAGGGTGGCACGGTGGATCTGATACGCAGTGGTGACGTTGATCACCACGATGCCCAGCGCGATGGGCACCTTGCCGGGCGGGACGGTCTGGCCGGTCAGCTCGTAGATGAGCACCTGCTCGTCGCCGGCGGGGTAGAAACTGTCCACCGCACCGATCTCGATGTCCGCCCCGGCGGCGGAGATCGCCGCGCGCAGCGCGGCGATCTCCGCGACGTAATGCCGTTTGGTGCCGATCACCACCCGGCCGATCGCGAACTCATCGACGACAGCGACGATGCCGGCCACGATCTGCTCGGCGCAGTGGCGCATCAGGTAGCGGTCGGAGGCGAGCAGGGGCTCGCACTCGGCCGCGTTCACCACCAGCAGCCCGGCGTCGGGCAGCAGCTTGCGGTGCGTCGGGAACCCGGCGCCGCCAGCGCCGACCACTCCGGCGTCGTAGATCAGCCTCGCCAAATCCATCGTCAAGTCCTCCGCGTCAGGGGAGACGCCTTGATCAAGTCGCGTTCTTGACGAACTATTCGCCGCAAACGCGACTTGATCAAGGCGATACCCCGCTGAGCGTCAACGCGATACCCCGGTGCGACACCCCGGTGGGCATCAACGCGACGCTCCGGTGGGCGTCAGCCCTTCTTGTTCATCGCCTGGCCCCAGATGTCGGAGCCGTAGGCCAGCACCGCACCGAGCGCCATGGTGATGATCAAGGCGATAACCGCTTGAATCGCCTTGCCAGTGTCAGCGACGACCATTCCGGCGCTCGCACCCTGCATGGTGGAGAACCCGAAGCACGCCGCCGCGCCAGCGAATGCTGCCGGGACGTACGAGGTGACCGGGAAGTTGCCGCCCATGGTCAGGATGAAGGCGAGCACGATCACGATGATGCCCAGCACCAGCGCGCTGGCCGTCCGGCTGGTCCCGTAGTTAGGACCAATCTCCAGCCATGCCCAAAGGGTGAGCAGCGCGAACAGGATGCCGAAGATGTTGCCGTAGATCGTCTTGAGCATGGCGTCCACGCCGCCGCCCTTGGCGAAGTACAGCGCCCAGGCCACGAACCCCGGCCAGACGCCGAAGCTGATCCACACCGGCGTCGAGGTTGGCAGCGCGAAGGAGACGAACGTGAGGATCCCGGCCAGGACCCCGATGCTGATCCCCAGGCAGAACCAAATGTTCTTCAGTTTGAACATTGACGTTCCTTTTGTTGTTGGCCCTAGTGATCTAGGGCTGTGGATGGTTGAACAGACTTGGTGATGCCTAGGCGATCGACTGGCCCAGCTTGTCGGCGGCCAGAATCGCGTTGTAGACGTCCTCGTCGGTGACCGGGACGACCATGTTGCCCAGCGTGTCGCCCTCGGCGTTGGCCAGGGCGGCGATCGCGCGCAGCTTGCCCTCGTCGGGTTCGGTGATGCCGATCTCGGCCAGGGTGACGGGCAGGCCGACGCTCTTCTGGAAGCGGATGATCTCTTCGAGCTCGTCGGTCGGGTAGTTCTCCAGCACCATGTTCACCACGACGCCGAAGGAGACCTTCTCGCCGTGGTAGTAGGAGTGGGTCTCCTCAGCGGCGGTGAAGCCGTTGTGGATGGCGTGCGCGGCGGCCAGGCCGCAGGACTCGAAGCCGATGCCGGACAGCAGGGTGTTGGCCTCGACTACCTTCTCCACCGCCGGGGTCAGCGCGCCGCCGGCGTCCAGCGCCAGCTTGGCCTTGAGCCCGTCGGAGATCAGCGTGCGGAAGCACAGCTCGGCCAGCGTCAGCGCCGACATGGTGGACTTGCCGCCCAGGAAGTTGTCCGCGTTCTTGGCCACGCAGGTCTTGGCCTCCAGGAACGTGGCCAGCGCGTCGCCCATGCCCGAGACCAGCAGCCGGGACGGGGCCTGGGCGACCACCGCGGTGTCGACCAGCACGAACGTCG
Source organism: Actinomycetes bacterium (assembly GCA_009780925.1). Lineage (GTDB taxonomy): Bacteria > Actinomycetota > Actinomycetes > Mycobacteriales > Jatrophihabitantaceae > WQZC01. The sequence continues at coordinate 9,028 of WQZC01000043.1, forward strand.
GGTTGGTGGTCAGGAACAGGTAGGACTCGAACACCCCGTCATCGGTGTAGACCACGGTCAGCGCGCTGCACGGCGCGTCGGTGGAGGCGATGGTCGGGCAGATGCCCACCGGCGCGTTGTCCATGTAGTAGGCGGCGCCCTTCGCCGCGTCGATGATCTTGCCGCCGCCGACGGCGAGGATGACGTCCGAGCCGAACGCCTTCGCCGAGGCCATGATGCGGTTGATCTCGTTCATCGAGCACTCGCCGCCGAACTCGAAGAACTCGAACTCGACCCCGGCGTCCTTCATGCCCGAGGCGATCGCGTCCCCCACCCGGGCCTTGCCGGTCTGGCTGATGACGGCGGTCGCCTTCTTGCCCAGTGGCGCGACGTACTTGCCCAGGTGCGCCAGCGCGCCTGGTCCCTGGATGTAGCGTCCCGGTGCGCCCAGGATCTTTTCCATGGTCTCTCCTTCTCGAACCGCGTGGGCGGTGTTATTGGGGTTGCCGGCCAGCGCTAACCGCTGGCCGCGCGGATGAAAGCTTGGAACCTAGCGCACATTCAGCCCGCCCACCAAGACGCAGCGGCGGCGGCGGGCGAAGGTGCGCGCCGAGGTCAGGCCCTCCCCGGTGGGACCGGCGATGGTGAAGGCGGTGTGCCCTTCTCCCCCGATGCCGATGCCCGCGAAGCTCGGGCCGTTCTTGACGAAAATCGTCGTCTGGATCAGCTTCCCCATCCTGGTCAACGCGTTCACGTTGGTCGAGTGCATGATCGCGGTGTGCCGCAGGCCGTGCTCGGCCTCGATGGCCAGATCGATCGCCTCGGTGACGTTCGCGGCGCGCACGATCGGCAGAATCGGCATCATCAGCTCGGACTGCACGAACGGGTGCTCGAACGGCGTCTCGGCGATGATCGCCCGCGTGCCGGGCGGCGCGGTGATGCCCACCCCGGCGAGAATGTCGGTCGCCGACTTGCCGATCCACTCCGTCCTGGGGTGGCGGCCGTCCATGACCAGCGCCTGCAGCTGGGCCAGCACCGCCTCGTCGCGGATCTCGTGCGCCCCGAAGGTCATCATGTAGAAGCGCAGCAGGTCGGCGATCGAGTCGACCGCGATGACCTCCTTCTCGGCGGTGCACGGCAGGTTGTTGTCGAAGCTGGCCCCGTCGATGATGTCCTTGGCGGCTTTCTTCAGATCGGCGGTCTCATCGACCACCACGGGCGGGTTGCCGGCGCCCGCGCCGATCGCTTTCTTGCCCGAGGACATCACCGCCTTGACCAGCCCGGGGCCGCCGGTGGCCACCAGCAACCGGACGTCGCGGTGCGCCATCAGCGCCTGGGTGTTCTCCAGCGACGGCTCGGCCACCATGGTGAGCAGGTGCTCCGGCGCGCCCGCCCCGCGCAGCGCCCCGTTGAGCTGGGCGATCAGCCAACGCGACAGCTTGGTCGCCCGGGGGTGCGGGCTGAACACGATCGCGTTGCCGGCGGCCAGCATGCCGATGGCGTTGTTGATGATCGTCTCGGTGGGGTTGGTGGTGGGGGTGATCGCGCCGATCACCCCGAACGGGGAGAGCTCAATGGTGGTCAGCCCGTCGTCGCCGGACCAGGCGTCGGTGGGCAGGTCCTCGATGCCCGGGGTGCGCTCGGCCGCCATCCGGTTCTTGATGATCTTGTCCGGGACGTTGCCCATGCCGGTTTCGGCCACCGCCTCGACGGCCATGTGCTCCAGGTTGGCCGGCTCGCACGCGGTGGCGCGGATCGCCGCGATGAACCGGGCGCGATCGTTCATCGAGCACCCCAGGTAGCGCCGCCAGGCCTTCTGGGTGGCGGCCACCGCGTCGTCCACGGTGGGGAAGATGCCGTCGTCCGGGCCGTACTCGCACTCCCCGCCGGACGCGGCGTCGGCCATCCGGCGGTTGACCTCGCCGACGATCGCGGCGACCAGGCGCCCGATCGACTCCGGCGCGCTTTGCGTCATGTCTGCCACCCGCTCTCAGCTCGCCCGCGCCGCGCGCGACGCGGCCTCCACGATTGCCATGTCCTCGGCGACGGTGCCGCCAGACACCCCGATGCCCCCGGCCAGCGCCCCGTCGGCGAACACCGGCAGGCCGCCGCCGAACACCACGATCCGCCCGGCGTTGGACGTCTCGATGCCATACAGCTCGCCGTCCGGGCCGGCCTGGTCGCGCAGCGCCGCGGTCGGCTGGCGCAGCGCCGCCGCCGTGAACGCCTTGTTGATCGCGATATCGATGCTCGCCAGCAGCGAGTCGGCCATCCGGTGCGCCAGGATCAGGTTGCCCCCGGCGTCCACCGCCGCGAACACGATGGGCACGCCCAGCTCGCCGCCCTTGGCCTCGGCCGCCTCCGCCATCGCTTTGGCGCTGGCCAGCGTCAGCCCGCCGACCGGGCCGCCGTCGGTCCCACCCATGGTTGTCCCCTTCCAAACGTTTGGGGAATCCAGCGCGCGGCGCACCGCGGCGCGCACCAACTCCTCGATCTGCGCCAGCGCCCGGCGCTGGCCGGCCGCCAGCGCCAACGCGTAGAGGGCGTCGGACAGCCGGTTGACGTAGACCACGACCTCGGCCGGGACGCCGGGGCCGTCCGCACCGCCGCCCGCGCCGCCGTCAGCACTCGGTCCGCAGTCCCCGGCGGCGAGGATGCGCCGCTCCGCGCGTCGCACCACGGCGCGGGCCTGGTGCAGCGCGGCGGACTCCGGGTCGTCGCCGGGCACCACGAAGCCGGTGCGCGGCCCGACCTCAGCCATCGCCGCGTCGGTCAGCCGCTCCAGCCCGGCCACGTCGCCCGCGCCGATCGGGCCGGCCACCGCGACCGAGCCGTCGGCAGCCAACTGCGCCGCCACCGTGGACAGGCGGCGCTGGACAGCGTCCAGCGCGGCCCGGGTGGGCGGGTCGGCGCAGCACGCCTTGGCCGCGCCGATGGCCGCGCTGGCCTCGTCGACCGCCCCGTAGGCCTCCACCCGCGCGCTGGTCTTGGCCACACGCGAGCCGCCCAGCAGGCCGGTCAGCCCCTGGTCGCCGGAACGCGTGTAGATCGGCATGTTCAGTCCTCGACCGTCACAACATCCACGATGCCCACGATGGTGGCGTCGATGGGCGCGTCATGCCGGGACGCGGCGTAGCGGGCGGAGCTGCCCGCGGTCACGATCACCGTCTCGCCGACCCCGGCGTCGACGGTGTCCACCGCGATCGCCGGCATGCCGATGAAACCGCCGGCGGTGTCCAGCCGGTGGATCACCAGCAGCTTGAAGCCGACCAGCCGGTCGTCCTTGCGCGTGGAGACGACGGTGCCGCGCACCTTGGCTAGATACATGTCAATGCGCCTCCTCGCGCGTGGTGATGCTGATGCCCCGTTTGCGCGCCAGGTCGCGCGCCGCCGGGGTGATCAACGCGCCGGCCGGGACCTCCAGCGCGGTCCCGCCCGGCCAGGCCTGCACCGCGCCCTGGCCGAGCACCCGCCGGGCCGGGCCGGCGGGCCGGCGCGGCGCGGGCGGGGCGATGAGCGCGCGCGGCGCCGCCGGCGGGGCTGGCCGCGCCGCGGACGGGGCGGGCCGCGACGCGGGCGGGGCTGCGGCCGGCGCTGGCCGTGACGCGGGGTCCGGCGGCGCCGCGGCGGCGCGGACCGCGTCCGCCAGGTCCGCCGCGTAAGTGAGGGTGATCCCGAAGCTGGCCAGCGCGGCGAGGTTGGCGCGCAACGCCCGCTGGTAGCCCACCGGGGTGCGCGGGGAGAGCGCGCGGCGCATCGGGTGATCCGGGCAGGCGCCGTCCACCGCCGCCACGATCGGCCGCCCGGCGCGGATGAAGCTCGCGATCACGTTCGTCGCCAGATCGTCGGCGATGCCGTGCGCCACCTTGGCCGCCACGTTGGTGGTCAGCGTCGGCACCACCAGCAGCCCGTGCTCCTCGGTGAGCGCGCCGCCGCCCGGGGCGCCGGCGGGGGCGGCGCCGATGGCCGCGACGCGCGCCGGGTCGAGGATCGCCTCGGCGGTCGGCGTGCGCAGGCAGGAGAAGCGCCAGCCGGTCGAGCGCAGCGCCGCCAGCTGGCCCACCGCGTCGTCGAAGCCGAGCAGCGCCCCGGTGAACAGTGCCACCGCGCGCTTGGCGGACAGGATCTCCTCGATCACCGCCCGGATGAGCGCGCGCAACTGGGTCTCGTTCATGCCGCCTCCTCGCTCGTCAGCACAGGCTCCCGCGACAGCGCCGCCGCGCCCGACACCCCGGCGGCGGTCATCGGCACGCCCAGCGGGGTCACGTACAGCGGCTCCACCGGGCGCGCGATCGGCCGGCCGATCACCTGGGCGAACACCTCCGGGGCGTTGGCGAAGGAGCTGGCCCCGCCGACCAGGTACACCATCGGCGGGTCATAGCCGGCCAACGCGTCACGGGCGATGGTGGCCATCTTCTCCAACGTCGGGCGGATCACCCCGAGCACGTCGTCTTGGCGGTCCGGGTCCTTCTTCATCGCCTCGGCGTCGGCGTAGCTCATCCCGTACGCGCCAGCCAGCACCAAGGTCATGTGGTGCCCGCCGGTCGCCTGGTCGACCGAGCGCGCCACCCGGCCGTCCACCAGGATGGACACCCCAGTGGTGCCGTGCCCGACATCGATCACGCACCCGTCGCGCACCCCGAGCACCCGCGCCGCCGCCACCGGCTCGTCCACCACCTCGACGACGTCCAGCTCGGCGGCGCGCAGCACGTTCGCGAACACCGCGGTGTCGCCCGCGCTGATCCCCGGCGGGATGGACACCGACGCGCGGGTCAGCCGCCGCCCGAGCGCGCGCTCCAGGCGGTCCTTGAGCCCGCGCACCGCCGTGGTGGCGCCCAGCCAGTCCACCACCACCCCGTCGCGGACCACCGTCGAGTGCGTCAGCGCGCCAGCCACCGGCTGGTTGTCCTCATCCACCACCGCCAGCACGATGTTGGCGGTGCCCAGGTCCACCCCACAGCGGAGCTGCGTGTCACCGCGGAGCTGCGTGTCACCGCGGAGCTGCGTGTCACCGCGCGGCGCGGCGACCGCGCCGGTGCGCACCAGCTCGGCGAAGCGCGCGATGGCCCGCTCGTGCGGAGCGAGCGCGGGGTGGGCGGTGGGGGCCATGATCAGTCCTTGACCAGCCGGACCAGGTCGCCGTTGCGCACCCCGAGCGCGTTGGCCTCGTCGGTGTCCAGGTGGACCTCCGGCATCCACTCGGTCTTGGCGCGCACGATCACGTTGGCCAGCCGGCCGCCGCGCGACCCCCCGATCTCCACCTCGATGATCTGTTGGTCGCGCAGGCCCACCTCGGCCGCCCACGCCGTGCCACAGTGCAGGTGACGGGCCGCCACCAGCGCGCCGTGCGCCAGGTGGACCGCGCCTTTCGGGCCGATCACCTCGATCGGGCCGGCCTGCTCCAGGTGCCCGGACTGGGTGACCGGGGCATCCACACCCAACGCG
>WQZC01000044.1 GCA_009780925.1 Actinomycetes bacterium
ATTAGCAGCAGTTGTTCGCGGTAGGCCGGCGGGAGTTCGTCGATTCGGCCGCGCAGCGCCAACTGGTGGTTGATGCCGCCGGCGGACAGCAGTTCGTCCAGCGCGTGTTCGAATCCGTTGCCTTCGACGTCTTCTCGGGTTCTCGCCGCGAGCGCGCGCACTGCGGAGGTGGCCCGCCCGATGGCTTGTTTGGCGACGGTCAGTTTCTGTTGGGCCAGGTCGGGGTCAGTCGCGCGGTAGGCGTCGTGCAGGTCGAGGTTCTGCGCGGCGAGCGCGATCGCCGATGCCACGACGTCGTGCAGTTCCAGGGATATTTCCTGCCGCTGCGCCACCTCGGTCTGGTGGAGTCTTTCCAGCAGGAAGGCGATATAGAACTCGCCCGCCACCGCCATGTGCGACATGATCGTCTGATTCAAGACCGTGGCAACCGTCAGCTGGCCGGCGATGTCGCCGGTGCCGGTCAGATCGGCGAGCACCGGGAACGCGGCCTGAAACAGCAAGGCGGCGGCCTGCAGCGACTGCGCGGGATGGATCCCGGAAGCGGCGCGCGTCACCCCGATCCGGCCGCTGGCGTCCAGGTGGTGGTCGCCGGTTCCGGCCGGCGGGTGGCACGCCATGCCCAACGCGTCGGCCGCATCGGTGATCATCCGATCCGCTTGCGCGACAAGCTGATCGACCACGCCGGGGTCGTTCAGCAGCGGGCTGGCCTTCTCGCGGAGCAGGGCGAGGTAGCGGTCTCGGATCAACCGGAGGCGAACCGGCTCCGGCCGGCCGGCCCCATCCACGACAAGCGTCATCGTCAATCCCCCTACAGTCCGCCTGGGGTTGACCGTACCGCGACCAGCCCTGACCGGAGATAGGAACCGCGACCGTCACGGAAGGTAGAGCAGGAAGACCAGATTCACCCCGAACTGGGTGACCATGAACGTCCGGTAAGGTCGGCGGAGCGTGTGCCGGTCCTGGCCGGGGCGCACCGCCGCCAGCGTGGCCACCAGCAGGGCAGATCCGCCACTGACGACCCAAGCGACCAGAAGCGCGCTGGGGGCAAGGAGCCACACGGTGACCACGAACCCCGCAGCGCAACACGCAGCTGCGACGACTGTCGCCCAGGCGGCACGCACCGGGCCGAGCAAGACCGGGAGGGTACGGCGACCTTCGAGACGGTCGCCCGCCACGTCCGAGAGATCTTTCACGACCGAAACGACACCGATCCAGGCCGCCCACACGGTGAAGACGGCAACCATCCCCGCCGAGGCGTGGCAGGTCAGCGCCCCCGCGACATAGGTCAACGCGGCCGCAGTTGCGACGGAGAACCCGGCAGCCAGAGCCGAGCGTTTCAAGTTCGGACCAACCGAGTAGGCCACGCCCAGCGCCAACGACGCTGTTCCGGCCATCCCGGAGGCCGGCCCGAGGGCCCAGCAGCCGGCTAGTCCGGCGATGGCCAGGAGAGCGCACCAGGCGTACGCGGTCCGCATCGAAAGGCGCCCGGAGGCGAGTGGCCTCGGTGACCCGTTCGCGCGGTCCCCGTCCAGGTCCGCTATTCCGTTGAACACATACGCGGCAATGGTCAACGCGACCCACGCGGCCGTGATCGCGACACCCCGCCCAGTGGGATGCCGGAACGTCCCGCTAGCAACTGCCACCCGTAGCAGGAAGATCGCGACAATGGGCGGCCTCGCCTCGCACAGCAGAAGCCATCCGACTCGCGTCGCGCGCCGGGCGCGTCCGAGCAGCCGCGCTGGGTGGCGGGGTGAGCGTTGGTCGGGATCGTTCGCGGCGTTGAGATGCGCCGTGCTCTCCGGCGGCGCTGTATGTGAAGTAGTCATGGCTGCCGTCTGCTAGGCCATGACTGCGAATGCAATACCGCATTCGATGTAGCCGGCTACTATGTTTGGAGTAACCGGCTACATCGTACGAAGTATATGAGTCAACGTCATCCGTGTTCAGCAGATCTGCTTAACCGCTGAATCTACTCCGACCGATGTAGGAATGACCTTGACAGGTTGCGCTGATGTCGGCGCACTGCTATGCTAGGAAAATTCCTGGAATTGACACGGACTCTGAGAGATGGGCGAGTTGCGATGATGCGCAACACGAATACGATCTTGACGATCGATCGTGGCGAGGTGGCGGCAGTGTGGCGCTGGTGAGCGCGGCTCTGCCGCCGCTGGCCTGCTGAGAGAGTTTGATGAGGGAGCAGTGATTCGATGAGGCGGGTCGCGCCTTGGGCGTGCGCGGTGCTGGCGATTGGTTTTTGTGTGCTGCCTTGGGCGGGAGCAGGGTCTGCCCCCGCGTCTCAGGTGTCGGGGGACACGGCCAATACGGTGGTTGCCGCTCGGGCGGTGGCACCAGGGACAGTCGTGGGCCACAGGTTCGATGTTGTGGTCGCGAATATGTATGCGTCCGCGTCCGATTTTCCGGCTGGGGAACCGGCGTTGTCGGTGTCTCAGTCCGTGATCGATTCGTTGTTGTCCGACTCGGCGGGTTGGTGGTCGACGAATACCGGTTTGGATTTTCAGTTCACGCAGCCGTCGGCGACACTGGCCATCAATGAGGCCTGTGGTCGGGATACATTGGCGGATGCGATGACCGCGTTAGGGACTAGTGATTCGTCGTATAGGACCTCGGGGCGGGATTTGTTGATTTTTCGGGTGTATCCGGCGAATACGTCGTGTCCTGTGGGAGCTGCCTCCGCTTATACGGTTGCGCCGGTAGGCAATGTGTTCGCCGGTGGAATGTTCGACGCCCCCCTAATGACATCCATGACATCCGTCTCGGATTTCAGTTATAGTCCGCTGTCTGCGACACTGTCGCATGAGTTTGGCCACACACTCGGCTTGATGCATTCTTCGTTGTCGGATTGCTCGTCGGTGATTTGGCCTGGTGATGATCTAGCGGGTCCGTCGTGGGATGGTTGGTTCGTGAATCAGTCAGCCTGTGCGCCGATCGAGTATGGCGATGATTCCACGGTCATGGGTATGCCGTCGTACTTGGCTCCTTTCTCATTGAACTCGTTGCAGCGGTTGTATTTGGGGGTCCCGGGGCCGGGGGATGGCCCGGAGGTGATCGATGCGGCGACATCGGACAACGTGGTGACCCTGAGCCGTTCGGATGTGGCGTCGTCGGGCATGCCGAATGGGCTGGTTGTTCAGGGCTCGGGTTCCTCGATCGGTGTGGATTACCGTGCGCCTGGGAGTACCGGTAGTAGCGTGCAGGGCGCGCCGGGGGTGTACGTGACGTTGTCGCGGATGGTGGGCTACCAGGGTTCGGGTTTGTACACGGATCTGTTGACTCCGGTCGGGTTCGCCTCTGGTGGTGTCGGTGTGGGATTCAATGGTGTGGCCTTGGGGGTTGGGCAGACGTACGTGTCTTCTGATGGCCGGGTGAGTGTGGAGGTGTTGTCGCTATCAGCGGATGGCACCTCGGCCCAGATCAAGGTCAGCGTAGGCGCTGTCGCTGGTGTGCCGGGCGGGGTGTCGGTCTCGCAGGACGGCTCGGTGCTGGCTGCGAATGTGACGTCGTCGGCTGGTTCGGTGTCCGTGTCGTATCGGTGGTTCCGCGATGGGCAGCCGATTGCCGGGGCGGCTAGCAGGACCTTCGAGCCGGTTCTGCCTGACCCGGACGCGGTTTATCGGGTCGAAGCCACATTGAGCGCGCCGGGTTTGGCCGCGAGCACGCATTCGAGCCGGGGCATCGTGCCCGACGATCAACGCTTCGGTTTGAGCGGCACGACAGCCACGCTGGTGTTCGTGGATGAGAACGGGAATCCGGTGGATTGCGCAGGCAACTTGATCCATGTCACCATTTCGGCGGAGTCGGGGCAGGCCATTTCGTTCGCGGCTCAAGTTGACATGTCTCCGACATCGGCGTTGGGGACATGCCTGGCGAGCGTGCCGTTGGACTCGTTGACGGGTGATTTCCGGGTTACCGCGTCTGGCCCGTCGGGGTTATTGGCGTTGTATTGGCAGCCATTGTCGGCTCCGGTGGCGGTTACGGCTGGCGGGGCGAGTGCGGCTCTGCTGGTCGGCTACGGCGATTACGGCGCGTACGGCAATCAGTTCGGCAATTCCTGGCCGACAGGCGCGCCGATACTGCGCGCGGGGGTGGGTGAGCTGGGCCTTCCAGCGACAGTGTCGGTGACCGACTCGACAGGGGCGCCTGCTGCCGGTGTGGCGGTAGATTTGACGGGCACGGCGGGTCTCGTGTTCACTCCGGCTGCCCCAGTGACGGGCGTTGATGGTCTGGCGCACACCACGGTGGATTGGGATCCAATGGTCGCGCCGCCTGCACAGGATTTCGCCGCGTCCGTGACCGCGACGGTGGCCGGGGTGATCGTGACGGGTAGCCCGGCGCCCGTCGAGGTCTACGCTGGCGCGCAGGGCCGGGTGTCGGGTTGGTTCGAAGGGCCGACGACGGTCTCTGCCGACGGGGTGAGCGTTTTGACGGTGCATGTGCGGGCTTGGGACGAGATCGGCGCGCTGCTGGTGAATCGGCCGGACTTGGTGTCGTTGGGGATCGGCGCCTCCGGCCCGGTCGTCGGCCCCGTGGCGTGGGATCCGACTGGTCAAGACTATGTGGCGTCGATCACGTCGAACTTCGCGACTAGCGGCCAGGTGTCGGTGAAGGTGAGTTCAGATCCCGGCGGGTCCGGAGTGACCGTCGTCTTGTATCCGACGGTCACGTTCCAGGCCGGACCGCTGGCGTCCCTGTTTGGCAGCACCTACAGCACATCTGGGGTGGCAGCCAGTGTGGGTGGTTGCAGTGACGCGACTCCTACCGCATTGACCGTCGGGGTTATATCTTTGGATGCGTCAGGCAACATTGCCTCGCTGGCCAGCCAGGGCGATACGATCGTGTTCAGCTTGCCCGCCGGGTCGCCGTTGACGTTTGTGTCGAACCCTGTGGTGACCGCATCGACCATGATCGCGACAGACTTTCCGCGGTATTTGGTGCAGGTCGCCTCTCCGAAGGCCGGCACATTCAACATGACGGCAACCACTTTAGATGGCTCGATGAGCACGACGTTCCCGGTGGACTTCATCGACGGCCCCGTCGATCCGGCGGAATCGACCGTTCGTGTGGGCGCGGGGCCGCGCCAGGCGGACGGTAGGGACGCCTACACGGTCACTACGGATCTGGCCACGACCTGCCATCTCCCCGTCACAGACCTGAGCGGGATCAACGGCAGTTGGCTGGAGGTCAATCTGACCGACCCGTCGACTGGTCTTCCGGCGACCGGGGCCACGGTGAGCAGTTTCGCGGCTGACCCGTCGACACCGGGGCGATACACGGCGACGGTCACCTCGACCCAGCCGGGAACCGATGACCTGACTGTTGTTTACAGCACGAGATACGACTTCCTCACCAACGCCATGTACACCCGGATCACCAGCCTCAACCCCAGCCCGATCCCACTCGAATTCACCGACACGAACCCGACCCAGACCACGGGTCCGACGGACACGGGCGCGCCGAGCTCGACTCCTACGGTCACGGAGGGTGCGAGTTACCCGCCGACGGATACCGGCGGGCCTTCCGCGCCTGTTACCGACACCTCGACTCCGACTGGTGGCGCGAGCCCGTCGGATACGACTGGTCCGGTGCCGTCGGACACGGAGGCGCCGTCGTCTCCGGTGGGTGTGGCGGGGTTGTCGGTGGCGGCGGTGGTTTCGTCGTCGGTGGTTGATCGGGCGGGTGCGGCGGTGGCTTTCAGTTTCGTGGTCGTGAACGCTGGGGACGCGGCGGTGAATGGTTTGGCGGTCGGGGTGACGGGGTTCACCGGTTCCGGGCCGGCTCCGGCGTTCGCGTGCGCGGCTGGTTGGTTGGCGGTTGGGGAGCAGACGACGTGCACGGGTTCGTATCTGGTGACGCGGGCCGATTTCCTGGCTGGCGAGCCGGTCACGGTGACGGTGGTGGCCTCCGGCACGGCCGGCGGCGGGGCGGTGGCCTCCGATCCGGTGGGCGCGACGGTCCGCGTGGCTGCGGTTGGCGGGTTGGGCCTGGTCAAGACCGCCGAGCCGGGTTCGGTCACGGCGGCTGGGGAGGCGGTCGTTTACACGTTCGCGGTGGCCAACACCGGCAACGTCGCGCTGATGGGGGTTGTGGTCGATGACGCGGTTGGGTTGGATGGCGCGCCGGTGTGCCGTTCGGTCGCGGCGGCGGACGGGGCGGCGCTAGCCGGTTCGTGCGCGGCGGACGGGACGGCCGCGCTGGCCCCGGGCGAGACGGCGACGTTCACCGCCACCCACACGGTGACGGCTGCGGACTTGGCGGCCGGCACAATCACCAACACCGCGACCGCGTCGGGTGTCTCGGCGGGTCCTTGCGTCGGGGCGTGCCCGCCGGTGGTCAGCGACCCGTCGACGGCATCGGTCGCGGTCGACCCGGGACTCGGCCCGACCCCGACTCCCACCCCAACCGACACGGCGACTCCCAGCCCAACTGACACCGGCGGGCCGAGCTCGCCGCCGACCGACACATCAGCTCCGCCGAGCCCGACTGGACCGACCGACACCCAAAGCTCGACTCAGCCGGTCACCTCGAGCGCGAGCACGACGGCAACCGACACGGCCACACCGACCAACACCGCTGACGCGAGCACAACGCCTGCCGTGACAGCGACATCGACGCCGAGCGGATCACCGTCCCAGACGGCCGCGCCGACGGCAACCGACACGGCCAGTGGGCCCACGGGCACGCCGCCGGGATCGACATCGGCGAGCGCGTCAACGTCGGCTGTCACGTCGGCATCGCGGCCCGCTTCATCGACCTCCGGCCAGACGCCCGCGTCAACCGCCACCTCCTCCTCTTCCTCTTCCTCTTCCACTTCCTCAGCATTGTCGCCGTCTTCGCGGGTGTACGGGTTGGTGGACGGGTCCGCGTCGAAGACGGTTCGGCGGGGCGAGACGGTGGCGGTCACCGGCTTCGGGTTCGCTGCGGGCGAGCGGGTGCGCTTCGTGCTGCGCTCCGATCCGGTGACGCTGGGCGTTTTCACGGCTGATTCCGACGGGTCGGTCGCCGGGCTGGTGACCATCCCGCTCGACACCGCTTTGGGCGCGCACACGATCGTGGAGACCGGGGCGGCGTCCGGCCGGGAGGCGACGGTCGGGATCGAGGTAGTCGCCGAGTCTGGGGCCACCGCAGCCTCGCCGGGCACTGCGGCTCCTGCTGGCACCGGCACGGTGGCGTACACCGGCGCCGGGCCGATCAGCTCGCTGGCCCGGGTGGCGCTCCTGTCGGTCATCGCCGGCGGAGCGCTACTGGCCATCACCCGACGAACCCGCCACCAACACACCCACTAACAGAAAGCATGAGTCGGGTGACCCGCGTTTCGACGGGCATCAGGTCGGCCCCTGACGCGGAAGGACATCTGGTCGGAGCCAGTCAAGGCCCGCATTTCAGGCGCTGAGTCCAGCCTGGCGGAAGCGCGATGCTGTCCGCTACCCCCACCGCCGGGCCGTCGCCCCTGTGTGGGCCTGAGCCCGGTCCCATTCCGCTGCGCCAGCTTGCCGAACCGCCCGAAGCACAGCGGGTCCGCAGGCGTACCAATACGGCGCGCCCCGAGGCTGGGCGGCCACGGTTGGCATCCAGGTGGTTTCCGTACTGGTGTTGCCTGCGGTCCGGCCCGATAGATCCGGACACCTTCAGACCCGACCCGAAGAACCCGTTGATCGCCAAGTTCTTCGTGCAGATCGGCTACGCCGACACCCTCGGCTCCGGCGTCCGCAACCTGTACAAATACAGCCGACTGAGCCGAAGACAGGCGAGCTTGCTCGCATGTTGAGGCGATTGAGGCTGTTGACGAGCGCAGCGAGGAACACACCGACATCTACTCGGGCCAGGACCCGCAACTGATAGACGGCGACACCTTCGAGACGATCATCCCGCTCACCCGCCCTGCACTGCCAGATGGCAATGTAGATGGCAGTGTAGGAGTCACAGTAGATGGCAGTGTGGATGGTCCAAGAGAAAACGATCTAAGTGAATCGGCTCGCCTCGTTCTAGCGGCGCTACGCGGTGACCCAACTCTGACGATCAAGCGCATAACGCAATCGACGAAAGTCAGTGAACGACAGATCGCCCGGGCGCTGAGCCAGTTGCGCGAGCGCGGCTCGATTCGCCGAGAAGGCGGCGACCGCTACGGCAAGTGGATCATCATCGACCGCTAGTGAAGGGGGCTGAGCCTGTGATCCAGATCGACATCGACGCCGACTTGAACATGGTCGACGATGACGACCGCAACCTTGCGCCGCGGCCTACCGACATGACGGGGCTCAGCGTTGGCGCTGTTGTGGTCGCTGGCAGGCCGGGCGCTTGGTCGTGGGTGCGGGTCGATGAGATCACCAAGACGGCGGTCTTCTTCCGTCAGCTCAGCGTCCGCGAAGCGGAATCGCACGGTGAGTTGGCGCTCGCGGCGGCACGCTGAGCTAGCCACGACGCCTGGGCGCCACGCGCCGTTCTGCTCGCGCTGCGACTTAGGCCTGCTGGTTGCCTGCGCAATCTGACTTCTCAATGATCGGCCACTGCGGGGGACCGTGATGCCGTCGGCCACAGCGATCCGCGCGGGTCAGGCGGTGCGGTGGGTCCAGCGGCCGGCGGTCATGGTGGCCGCCACCGGCATCTCGCGCAGCTGCGCGGCGTCGCATGTCGCCGGGTCGGTGCCGGTGATCAGCAGGTCGGCCGGATCGCCCGGGGCGATCCCGCGCCGCCCGCGCGCCGCCGCGGCGAGCGCGTCGTCCAAGGCGAGCGCCTGCTCGACGTGCCAGCCCGGGCGGGCGTCCACGGTGCGGAACACGGCGGCGGCGATGCCCACCCAGGGATCCAGCGCGGACACCGGGGCGTCCGAGCCGATCTCCAGGCGCGCCCCGGCGCGGGCCATGTCCGCGAACGCGTAGGCCCGGTCGGTGCGCCCGGCCCAATGCCGATCGGCGATGTCCCGGTCGTCGGGGATGTGTGCCGGCTGGATGCCCACGGTGAGTCCGGGCCGGGCCAGGCGCGGCAGGTCGGCGCGGTCGATCAGCTGCGCGTGCTCGATGCGGCCCGGGCAGCCCAGCTCGTAGAACAGGTCCAGTGCGATGGTGTTGGCGCGGTCGCCGATGGCGTGCACCGCCGACTCGATGCCGTGCGCGGCGGCGCGCGCCATCCGCTCGCGCAGCTCGTCCGGATCGTTCACCAGCACACCGCGGGACGCGCCGCCCCCGGCTCGCGTCGTCCCGTCGGCCGGGGCCGGTCCGTTGGCGGGCGGCGGGTACGGGTGGTTGCACAGCGCGGTGCGCGCGTTCAGCGAGCCGTCCACGAACAGTTTCTGCGCGCCGACCCGCGCCATGCCGCCAGTTTGCGGCAGCACCGCGCCGGTGCGCAGACCGGCGTCGATGGCCGCGTCGAGGAACTGCGGGTAGATGCCGCAGATCACCCGGGCCGGCATCGGGCCGCTGGCCGCGCGACGGGTCCAGTCGGTGATGTTGTCGGCGTGCTCGAAGTCGGTGATGCCGGTGACGCCGCGGCTGGCCGCCGTCGCCAGCGCCTCGCCCACCCACTGATCGATGGTCGCCGCGTCGGCCAGCGCCAGGCGCTCGGCGGCGGCGATCGCGTCGCCCTCGCGCAGCACCGCGCCGTCGGGTCCGTAGCTGCTGGGACCAGCGCCCACGGGACCGTCGTCGTCGCCGGCCGGGCCGGGCCCGATCAGGCGCAGCGCGGCGGTGTTCACCCAGACCACGTGCAGGTCGCCGCTGACCAGCGCGACCGGGTGGTCGCCGGCCCAGGCGAGCAGCGCCGGGTCCGGCCGGTCCGGCCAGCGCGCGTCGCGGAAGCCGTAGCCGATCAGCGGCTCGACGCGCCGCCGGCCCGCCACGGCGGGGCTTGGCGCGGTGGCGCCGGTCAGCGCGGTGGCGCCGGTCAGCGCGGTGGCGGCGGTCAGCGCGGTGGCGCCGGTCAGCGCTTCGGCCATCGTCCGCGCGGCGTGGCGCGCCGAGGACGCGCCGGACAGGTCGATGCGGCGGCGGGTGCTGGCCCACTGCACCATGTGCAGGTGGGCGTCCCACAGCCCGGGCAGCGCGAGGTGGCCGTCGGCGTCGAAGGTTTCCCCGCCGGTCGGCTGGCGCCCGGGCCGGCGGTCGGCGCTGGGGCGCAGCGCCGCGATCCGCCCGTCGGCGATGTGGATGTCGGTCAGCGGGCCGCCCGGGCGCACGCGCGCGTTGATGACTCGTGCCGGGGCGTCGTCGGTGGTCTCAGTCATCTCAGTGGGAATCTCTCTCGCATTGTTTCGGCCAACGGCGGATTCGCGTGGGTCGGGTCGGCGCGCAATGCGGCGATGACGCGCTCGATCACCTCGGGCGGTTTGTCTTGGCTGAGCTTGCCTTTCGCGACCACCCGGGTGGGCCGCAGCCGGAAACCGACGGCGTGTGGGGCGATGGCCCGCGCGTAGGCGTCCACCGATTCGAGCGGCCACGGTGTGGGCCGCGCCCCCTCGAAATGCTCGGTGGTGAGCTCCAACACCCGGTATGTGCCAGCGGCGTCCAACAATTCCGGCGTGCCGTGCAGATGGACCGCGGTGTAGTTCCAGGTCGGCACGTACGGGCCGGCGCGGTACCAGCTCGGGGACACATAGCCGTGCGGCCCCTGTGCCACGAGCACCACTGGGCGCTCGCCGAGCCGGTGCGCCTCGGCGTCGCGCGCCGGCAGGTGGCCGAGCACGGTTGCTTGACCGGCTGCGTCGTCGGCGTCCGGGTCGGCGTCCGGGTCGAGCAGCACCGGCAGGTGGGAGACCATCGGCGCGGCGTCCCCGTTGCCGCTGACGAGCAGCGCCCAGCCGTTGGCCCGGATCAGCTCGCGCGCGGCGTCCACCGGGCCGAGCGCGTACTCAGCCTGCTCCAGCATCAGCGCTCCTCGGGTCCGTTCCGTCGCGGCTCGCGGGATCTGGCGCGCGCGCCGAGTGGTGGTCAATTGGCAACGAGGCTCGCGCAACGGGCGGTCCGGGGGCATCATCGTGGGCGGCAAACTGTGCGCGCGGGCTTTGTGCGCGGGCACATACGGCCCGTGCCGGGGTTGGTCAGTCGCGTGTCAGCGCCCAGATTCCGGCCACCCACGCCGCGTCCTCCCGCCGTCGCTGGCCAAGTCCGCCAGCAGGACGAGCCCCGCCGTGAACTAATAGCGCGCCAACCGCGGTGGCCCCGCGGGCCTTGTGCGCGGCCCATGACAGCCGTCACCGGTCCGGCAGGCTGCCGGAATCGAGCGCCTTGACAGGTGGCGGCAGTGGGTCGATGATCGGGCTATTGGTGTTTGTCTAGGTTCTCGGTGGGGTGCCGGAGGGTCTGGCCGTTGCTTCGCTGACCGGGTGTGGAGGGTCTGCTTATGACCGGCCGGTTCGGGGTGGGATGGTCGCCGATCGCCGCCGTCGCGTTGCTACTGATCCTCGCCGGCGCCGGCGCCGGCGTGATCGCGGCCCGCCGGGGCCGGCAGCCCCGCTGAAACGACCGCTGAGACGACGCGTCAGGAGGGGTTCGCCGGTGGCTCGCGGTCGCGGCCGAGTTCGTGCATGCGCAGTTGCAGCCAAGTGATCAGCCGGGTGTCGGGGTCGTCGAGGTCCAGCTCGAACAGCTCCTGGATGCGACGGATGCGGTAGCGCAGGGTGTTCTCGTGTACGTTGAGCGTCTGCGCGGCGCGGGCGACCTCGCCGAAGGCGTCCAAGTGGGCGAGCAGCGAGGCGGCGTGCGCGGTGCCGTGCGCCGCGTCGTGGGCGATCATCTCGCGCACCGGGTCGGGGGGCAGGTCGATCGACGCTGCGCCCCGGTCGGCCAGCTCCAGCAGCACGACCCGGGCGCGCACCTGGTCGACGGTGGCCACCGCGATCTCGCCGGCCTGGCCGGCTAGCGCGCGCAGCACCTGGTCGGCGCTGCGCCGGCTGGCCGGGACATCGTCCAGGCGCGGGGCGAGGGCGCCGATCCCGACATGCAGCACCAGCCCGGTGGTGCGCCTCATGGTGGCGGCCACGTCGCGGCCGAACTTGACCACCCGCCGCGCGGCGGTCGGGTCGGGGTGGGTGGGCAGCAGCGCGTACACCCGGTCGCCGGCGGTGGTGCACAGCGCCTGCGGGTGCCAGGCCTCGCAGTACAGGCTCACCAGGTCGACGATGCGCGCGCTGCCGAGCCCAGGCGCCTCGTCCGCGCCGGCCTGGGCGATCGCCAGCGCGCAAGTCGGGGTGTCCACCGCGATGCCCAGCTGCGCGGCGGCGACCCGGCCGGTGGTGGCCCCGTCGAGCAGCGAGGCGAGCGCCTCGCCGCGGCTCCAGCGGTCCGGGTTGCGATGCGCCCGGGCGCGCAGCAGGTGCACGGCGGTGATCTTGGCGGCTTCCTCCAGCGCGGTGGCGGCGCCCGGGCCCAGTGGGGGGGTGCCGTCGATCACCCAGATCAGGCCGAGCACTTGGGGGCCGGCGCGCACCGCCGTGGCCAGTCGGGCGATGTGCTCGGGCTCGGGCGGGTCGAAGCGCACCGGCCCGTCGGCGCGGCACACCCGCTGGTAGTGCGCGTCATTGGTGGGCTGGTCCGGGGTGACCCGGCCGAGGATGCCCTCGCGGCGGATCTGGTCGATCTCCTGGTGCGGCAGGTTGGAATAGGCCAGCACGTGCCCGCGCGGGTCCTCGATGGTAACCGCGCCGCCGACCTGGTAGGCGATCGCGTTGGCCAGCGCGAACAGGTCGCCCACCCCGATCGAGGTGTAGCTCTCCCGGGCCGCGCCGGTGGCGTCGCCGGCGGCGGTGAGCAGCGCGTCCAGATGCCGCCAGGGCATGTCGTCGGGGGCGACCAGCAGCGCGGTCCCGGCCGCGGTGGCGGCGCGGGCGGCGGCGGCCAGATCCCGGCCGCGGGCCTTGACCACGACCGCGGCGTAGCGGGCCGCCTGCCCGATCGCGGCCAGCGTCACGGGGTCCGCCGGGTCCGCGCCGACGGCCAGCAGGATCCCGTCGGCCTGCTCGGGCACCGGCTCGCCGGCGTCGTAGATCACCGGATCGCCGACCAGGATGTCGGCGCCGCGCGGCGCGCACTCCACATGCAGCGCCAGGCGCCCGAGGGTCTCCAGCAGTTGCGCCAAGGTGCTCGCGGCGCGCGGCGGGCGGCCGTCGGCCAACCCGGGCGCGCGACCGTCGTCTAGTTCTGGCGGGCTGGACATGGCCTAATCGTAGAATCCGCCCGCAGCGCTGGGCCTACAGCGACCACTCTTGGCCGTCGAGAAACCCGACCCCCCGGGCGTCATCCCAGTGGTAGACCCGCCGGCCGCGGATGAAGCTGGCCAGCACCCGCTGCATCGGGTCCAGCGGGTCGCCGCTCCACAAGCAGAAGTCGGCGTCCTTGCCGGGCTCCAGCGAGCCCAGCCGGTCATCGACGCCAAGGATCTCGGCCGGGTTGATGGTCAGCGCCTCCAGGGCGACGCGCGGGTCCAGGCCGTCGCGCACCGCCAGCGTCGCCTGGTAGGTCAGGAACTGCACCGGCACCACCGGGTGATCGGTGGCGATCGCGATCTTCACCCCGGCGGCGGCCAGCGCGCCCGCGGTGCGCGGCGACTTGTGGCGCAGCTCGTCCTTGCAGCGGGTGACGATCAGCGGCCCGACCACCACCGGGATCCCGCGCCGGGCCAGCTCGGCGGCCAGCGGCGCGGACTCGGTGCCGTGGTCGATGACCAGGCGGTAGCCGAACTCGTCGGCCAGCCGCAGGGCGGTGGCGATGTCGTCGGCGCGGTGCACGTGCTGGCGCCAGGGGACCTCGCCGCGCAGCGCCAGACCGATCGCGGCCAAGTCCAAATCGGTCGCGCTCGGCGCGCCGGCGCCGTCGTGTTGGGCCGGGCCGGACCGGGCGCCGTCGCGCTGGGCTTCGTAGCGCTGGGTTTCGTGGCGGTCGGCTTCGTAGCGCTGGGCGCGGGTCAGCGTCTGGCGCAACAGCGCCGCCACGCCCATCCGGGTGCTCGGGAACTGTCGACGGTCCCCGTACGCCTTCTTCGGGTTCTCCCCGAGCGCCGACTTGATGCCGCACGGGTTTCGCAGCACCAGCTCGTCCACCGTGGCGTCGGGTCCGGCCCACACCCGCAACGCCACGCACTGCCCGCCGACGACGTTGCACGAGCCGGGATTGACGCCCACCGCGAGCACCCCGGCGGCCACCGCGTCGCGCAGCGCCAAGTCGGCGGGGTTGAGCGCGTCGATGGCGCGGATCCGGGCGGTGACCGGGTCGGTCCCCTCGTCATGGTCGTCGCCGGCCCAGCCCGCGCCGTCCTCCAACGTGCCGATGTGCGAGTGCGCGTCGATGATCCCGGGCAGCGCCCAGGCCCCGGCCGCGTCCACCCGGCGCGCGTCGTCGGGGATCGGCAGCTCCGGCCCG
>WQZC01000045.1 GCA_009780925.1 Actinomycetes bacterium
CTCGCCGTGGACGCCGTCGGCGCCGATGAGCTGTTCAACTCGTCCGGGACCGCTGACGTGCTCGCCCGCGCGGTGGCCGCACCGCTCACCGACTCCCAGCGGGCCGCGATTGTGGCGGTCGGCTGGTCGGCCGGCGCGCACATCGTGCCGGGCACCGAGCTGCTGCTGGCGGGCGGGGCCGGCGGACTGCTGCTGCGCCGGGTGCTCGCCGTGCTAGGGGTCAACTCCGCGTCCGCCCGTCAACGCCTTGACCAGGCCAGCGAGCGGCTCACCGAGCTGCCCGCCGGCCTGGTGGTGCGCGGCGACAGCCGCCACCGCGACGATGTTGAGATCCGGCTGCGCGATGGCGCCACCCCCGCCGCGCTGTGGCGCGCCGCCACCGGCTGCACGGCGCGGCTCGCCAGCGACATGCTGGCCGGCATCACCCCGATCGTCGGCGCGCACCGACGCGCGGTCGCCGCCGGTGGGTGGACCGCGATGGCCTCGGTGCGCTCGGCCAAACGAGCCGAGATCGGTGGCCTTGAGTTCTGCGACCTGGTCCAGCCCGGCACGGCCGGCGCCGCGCTGCTCGCCGAGCACTCCCTGACCGGAGGAGCCGGCGGGCCGGGGCTCACTGAGCTCGCTCACTCGCCACGCCCCAGCAAGCCACCGATCCGGGCGTGATGAACCATGCCAAACCTGGAAGAGAGCCGACCATGAGCGCAACATCCCTGGACCGCATCGCCACCGAGAATGGCACTTTCGCCATCATCGCGATGGATCAGCGCAACACGCTGCGCCGCATGTTCACCGCCGTCGGAAGGGAGGGCACCGACGAGGAGTTGCGGCAGGCGAAGGTGGATGTCGCCCGCGAACTGACTGGGTTGGCCAGTGGGTTGCTGTCCGACCCGACCTACGGGGTTCCGGCGATCGCCGCCGCGGGCGCGCTCGCGCCCAGCTGCGGGCTGCTCGTCGCCGCCGAACCGGCCACTCGCGACAGCTATCAGGGCGAACCGCGATCGCACCGTGACCCGGCGCTGAACGCGCAGTGGGTGCTCGATCAGGGCGGCCACGCGCTGAAGTTCTTCGTCCAGCTGCGCGGCGACCGGCCGGCCCCGGCCGCCGGCGAACCCGACCTGGTCGAGGAATGCGTGCGAATGTGCCGCCAGATCGCCGCGGACTGCCGCGCGACCGGGGTGCCCTGTGTGATCGAGAACCTGATCTACCCCATTCCGGGACAGGAGCTGACCCCGCAACGCCGCGCCACCGCGATCATCGAATCCGCGCGGGCGCTCAATGATTTAGACATCGACCTGCTCAAGCTGGAGTACCCGGGCTCGCCCCAGGCGTGTCGGGAACTGGCCGGGGTGCTCACCCACCCGTGGGCGGTGCTCTCCGCGGGGGTGCCCTTCGACCAGTTCCAGGACGCGATGCGCGTCGCGTTCGACGACGGCGGCGCCGCCGGGTTCATCGCCGGTCGATCCGTCTGGCGGGAGGCGGTGGCGCTGGACGGCCAACCGCGCCAAGAGTTCCTCACCACCGTCGCGCGGCCCCGCCTCGCCGAACTGATCGCGGTGGCCGACCGGCACGCGCGACCCATTCACTGAACCGCCTCGTTCACGCTCGTCAATCACTGGCCGGGCTCAGCCTCGAAAGGAACTAGCAAATGACAGACCAACTCGTTCGGCGGGTGGTGGCCACCGATGACGGCATCGTCATCGAGAAGGTGCCGCCGCTGGTGCCGGGCCCCGCGGAAGCTTTGATCGAGCTGCGCGCGGCCGGTGTGTGCGGATCCGACCTGCACGCGCTGGCTTGCAAGCACCCGTTCGTCCCGCTGCCGTACCACCCCGGCCACGAAGCGGTCGGCATCGTGCGCGCGCTCGGCGCCGAGGCTGCCGTCGGGGCCGACGGGAAACCGGTCGCGGTCGGGCAACGGGTCGTCATCGAGCCGCCGTTGCCCTGTTGGCACTGCAAGATGTGCGCCGGCGGCCGGGAGAACCTGTGCGAGAACATGCAGTTCTTCGGCACCGTGTACCCGCAGGGGGCCATGGCCGAGCAATACACGATCCCAGCCCGCCGGCTGCACCAAGTCCCGGATGAGTTGACCGACGCGGCGGCCGCGATCGTTGAGCCGTTGGCCACTCCGATCCACGCCATCGGGCTGGCCGGCGGGGTGACCGGCAAGGCGGTGGCCATCCTCGGCGCGGGCACCATCGGCCAGCTGCTGGTGTGCGCGGTGCGCGCCCAGCACCCGGCGAAGATCGTCATCACCGACCTGCGCGCGGACAACCGGGAACGGGCGAGCGCGCTGGGCGCGGACCATGTCCTCGACGCCGCCCAGGAAAACCTCGTCGCGGCGGCGCGGGACGCCCTGGGCGAGTCGGCCGATGTCGTGTTCGACTGCGTCGCGCTGCAGTCGACCATGGACACCGCGATCGAGCTGGCCGACAAGGGCGGCACGGTCGTGGTGGTGGGCGTCCCGCAGGGCGATGTGCGCGTGCCGCTGCCGATCATCCAGGACCACCAGATCCGCATCCAGGGCAGCGCCACCTATCTGCCACCCGATTTCGACGTCGCGATCGAGCTGCTGCGCTCCGGCGCGGTGGACGCGAACGCGATCGTCACCGCGCAGTACCCGCTGGCCCAGGCCGCCGCCGCGTTCGCCGCCGCCAGCGAGGGCGGACAGGTAAAAGTATTGATCACCGCCGACTGACGTCGGCACGGCAAGGAGGGAGGCACCCGGGTGCTAACGGTGCTTGGCGAGGCATTGATCGACCTGGTGGACGCCGGGGACCACCGGCGCTTCACCGCCCACCCGGGTGGCAGCCCACTCAACGTCGCGGTCGGGCTGGCCCGTCTGGGCCACCCGACCTCGATGCTGGCACGACTCGCCACCGACGGCTTCGGGCAGTTGCTGCGCCAACATGCCTTGGCCAGCGGGGTGATTCTCGACTCGGCCCCGACCGCGAGCGAGCCGACCACGCTGGCGGTCGCCTCGCTCGACGACGCGGGCCGGGCGGACTACGCCTTCTACATCAATGGCACCGCTGACTGGCAGTGGACCGCCCCTGAGCTGATCCTGCCGGCCGACAGCGAAGTGCTGCATTTCGGCTCGCTGGCCAGCTGGTTGCCGCCCGGCGACGCGCTGATCGCCGAGTTCGCCGCACGGGCCGGGCGCGGCGCCCTGGTCAGCTATGACCCGAACGTCCGGCCCCGACTGCTCGGCGAGCCGAGGCGCGCCCGAGCGCTGGTGGAGCGCAACATCGCCACCGCGCATCTGGTCAAGGCCTCCGACGAGGACGCCCGCTGGCTGTACCCCGGCGACTCGCTGGAGGTCGTGGCGCGGCGCTGGCTCGGTCTCGGACCCGCGCTGGTGGTGCTGACCCTCGGCCCGGATGGCGCCACCGCCTACCGGGACGGATGTGAGCCGCTGCCGCGCCCCGCTCCGCAGGCTGCGGTGGTGGACACCGTGGGGGCTGGTGACGCGTTCACCTCGGGCCTGCTCGGCGCGCTGTCCGATCGCGGGGTGGGCGTTCCCGAGCTAGCGGAGGTGGCTGATTCGCAGCTGGTGGAGGTCATCGACGAGGCGGGCCTGGTCGCCGCGCTCACTTGCGAGCAGGCGGGCGCGTTCCCACCGACCCGTGCCGAACTGCGGGCGCGGCAGCTCGCCGCGCGGCCCTGATTCACTTCCCACCACTCTTCATGATCAAGCGAAAGCGACGAACCATTTGGCGCGTCCGCTTGATCATCGGGACGGTTGAGGTCCGCTGAGGGCGCGGAGGGCGACCGTCCAGCGCGCGCGCCGAGCGGGCAGAGCGTGCTGTGGCAACACCCCGGGCCCGCAGGACGCGCTGCCGAGTCCGTGCTGGGCGTGGTCAAGATTGACGAACAGCGCGCCGCGATCGATCAGGTCCACGCGGTGCCGGGCGCGGTCGAGGTCCTCGCTGGTCCAGCGCCGCACGGTGAGATCCACGAGTGGGTCGGCCTGGATGAGGACGGCGCCGGTGGGGCCGCGCAGGCGCGCCCAGCGGACCGCGCGGCGGTTGCCGTTCTCTTGCGGGAAGACATACGGCGTCTGCAGCTGGTCCACGCCGCTGCGGTGCCGGCCGACCAACGCCGCGCGGGAACTGTCGGGATACGCCTCGCCGGGGCCCAGGCCGAACCACTCGACGTCATCGAGCTGCGCGGGCAGGCTCATGCGCAGGCCGAGCCGGGGCAGTGGGACCGTCCAATCCCCTTCCGGGGCCACCTGGACGCTCAGGACCAGGGCGTCGCCGACGGCGGTCCAGCGATAGCACGCGAGCATCGCCAGGTCGGTCGCGGCCGGCGCGACCCGGGTGCGCAGGGTGAAGGAGTCGGCCGACCAGTGGGCGTCGCGGACCCGGTGGGTCACGCGGTCCAGTCCCAGCTCGCGCCACTGGTCCGCCAAGTGCTCGCGCAGGCCGCGATCGTTGTCGGTGGGCGCGCGCCATAGGTCCAGGCGCGGGCCAACGACCGGGAAGGGCCCGATCCGGGTGAGCAGTCCGGTGTCTGGATCGAAGAGCTCGCGCGGTGGCGCGGCCGGCCTGGTGGCGGGGTCGTGGGGCTCGCGCGGTGGCGCGGCCGGTCCGCCGGTGGCGTCCGGGCCGTGGCTGGCCCGCGCGGGTCCACGCCAGTGCCCCGTGGTGGCCCCGGGAGCGCCGCGATCGTCTTGGGCTGGGGCACCGCGATCACCCGGGGCAGGGGAGCCGCGCTCGGCTGAGGTGGGAGGGTCGATTCGCGTTTGCGCGGCGGCCACCTCGTGCCCGGCGGGCGCCCACGGGGTCCCCGCCGCGAGCACCGCTCGGACGGTCAGCCAGCGTTCCCCGGAAGGGTCGGCCACAAGCCGGTTGTCCGGCAGCCGGTTGTCCGGCAGCCCGTTGTCCGGCCGAGCGTCGGTGAGCTGACCGTCGGTGAGCGTCCCCCCAGCGTGGAGCGTCCCCCCAGCGCTGAGCGGCCCGTCGCGGAGCGTCCCCCCAGCTCGGAGCGGGCCGTCCGCGCTGCGGCTTGACCCGCCGTCCCGCGCTGGCGGTCCTCGAGGCACTTGATCCAGCTGCGCGAGCGCCCCCGGCCACGCGGTGGACACCGTCCGGCCGGCGGCGATGGGCGCGATGTCGAGCACCCCCGCACTGATCACGATCCCGTCGATCTCACCGGTCCAACGGAATTGGAGGTCGGCGGTGTCGGCCATTTCGCGCAGATTGGTGATTTGAACGCGCCCGTGGGGGAACTCGATGCGCACCGGGGCGAACACCGCTTTGACCTCGGCCAGGCCTGGTGATGGGGCGCGATCGGGGAACAGCAACCCGTCGCAGACAAAGTTCCCGTCGTGCAGCGCCTCGCCGAAATCGCCGCCATAGGCGTAGTACTCGCCGCCGTCCGCGTCGCGAGCCAGGATGCCGTGGTCGAGCCACTCCCAAACAAAGCCGCCTTGGCAGCGCGGATACTGCTCGAACAGCTCCTGGTATTCGGCCAGCCCGCCCGGTCCGTTGCCCATCGCGTGCGCGTATTCGCAAAGGATGAAAGGCAGCGAGCGGCGATGGGCGTCAAGCGCGGGGTCGTCGATGGCCGGCTCGGCGCGCCGGCCAATCTCCGCGACCTCGGCGTGGGTGGCATACATTCGGCTGTAGACGTCGACGTAGCCGCTGTCGGGGTCGCCCTCGTAATGCACTGGTCGGCTCGGATCACGCCGGCGGACCCAATCCGCCATCGCGGCCAAGTTGCTTCCCCGGTCGCTCTCGTTGCCGAGCGACCACATGATCACCGACGGGTGGTTCTTGTCCCGCTCCACGGTGCGGCGCATGCGGTCCAGCAAGGCGTCGTGCCAGCGCGGGTCGCCGGCTGGATTGCCGCGCCAGCCCACGGTGGAGAAGCCATGGGTCTCCAGGTCGCACTCGTCCAGCACATACAAGCCGAACTCATCGCACAGGTCCAGGAAATCTGGGTGCGGCGGGTAATGGCTGCACCGAACCGCGTTGATGTTGTGCTGTTTCATCGCCAGCACGTCAGCGCGCATGTCGGCGGCCGTGACCGCCCGGCCCCGGGTCGGGTTCCATTCATGCCGGTTGACGCCGCGCAACAGGATTGGCGTTCCATTGACGGTGAGTTGGCCACCAGCGACGGCCACGGTGCGGAAACCGACGCGGAGTGAGATCGTCTGCGCGCCGGATCGAATCTGCGCCGCGTAAAGATGTGGGGACTCCGCAGACCACGGGCGCACCTGGGGGATGAAGTGTGGCGACGCGCAGGCGACATCGTTCAGACCCAATTCGGGTATGGACAGTCGCGGGTCGGCGCCGCCCTTGGCAGCCACGCGGATCGTGCCGGAGCCGCGGACGTGGTCGTAATCGGCGCGCGCGAAGACATCGAATACCGCGTCCGGCGGGGTCGGGGTGAGGGAGACGTCACGGAATATGCCGGACAGCCACCACTGGTCTTGGTCCTCCAGATAACTGCCCGGGGACCATTGGTGCGCGCGAACCGCCAGCAGATTGTCGCGCGCGCGCAACAGGTGGCCCACCTCGAACTCGGTGGTCAGCCGGCTGCCGGCCGACCAGCCGAGCTCGGCGCCGTTGAGCCACGCGGTGAACGCCGAATCGACGCCCAGGAAACGCAGCACCGCGCCCCGCCGCGGTCGCTCCCGCGGCGCGAGCGGCGGCCAGCTCGCCGGCAGGTCGAACGCGAGCCGGTATTCACCGGTCGGATTGTCGTCCGGCGCCCAGGGCGGATCAATCGGGAACGGGTAGCGAACGTTCGTGTACGCCGGCGCGCCGTGCCCCTGCAACTGCCAGTGGCCGGGCACCTCGATGCCGGTCCAGCCCGGTCCGGTGGTCCCGGGGTCGGTGGGCGGGACCGGGCGATCCGCGCGTGGCTCCAGCCGGAACCGCCATCGGCCGTTCAGCGAGATCGTCGAGGAGTCGTCGCGCAAGTGGGCGCGGGCCGCCAGCCGCCCCGCGCCGGGCGCGACCGCGTTGAGCGGGCCGGGGTCGCGGCGCGCGTCAGGCATGCTCGGCGGTGGGCATCGCCGACCAAGCGTCGGTGATCATCTCCCGCAGCGTGGTCCGGGTCGGGCGCCAACCGAGCTCGTCACGGATTCGCTCGCTCGACGCGACCAACGCCGCCGGGTCCCCGGGGCGTCGGGGACCCAGCGCCGCGGGCACCGGCCGCCCGGTGACCCCTTCGATCGCGGCGAGCACCTCGCGGACGGTGAAACCATCGCCGTTGCCCAAGTTGTAGACGCGGTGGCCGGGCGCGCTTGCCGACAAGGCGAGCAAGTGGGCGCTCGCCAGGTCGGCGACATGGATGTAGTCGCGCACGCAGGTGCCGTCCCGGGTCGGGTAGTCCTCGCCATACAAGGTCAGCCCCTCGCCCTGGCCGAGCGCGGCGCGCAGCGCGAGCGGGATGAGATGTGTCTCGG
The DNA here is from genome assembly GCA_009780925.1 of Actinomycetes bacterium. Taxonomy (GTDB): domain Bacteria; phylum Actinomycetota; class Actinomycetes; order Mycobacteriales; family Jatrophihabitantaceae; genus WQZC01. The sequence goes on from WQZC01000045.1 coordinate 7,415, forward strand.
TGCGGTGCCGCTCACCCAGCCCCCGCCAGGATCCGGCGACGTTGAAATAGCGCAGCGACGTCGCCGCGAGTCCGTGCGCTGCAGCGTAACTGGAGATCATCAGGTCCACCGCGAGCTTGGTCGCGCCGTACGGGTTGGTCGGCCGCGTCGGGGCCGTCTCCTTGATGGGTTGGCGGTCCGGTTCGCCGTACACGGCCGCGCTGGAGGAAAAGACCAACCGCCCGACCCCGGCGGCGCGCATCGCCTCCAGCAGCGCCAACGTGCCGCCGACGTTGTTGGCCCAGTAGCGCTGCGGCTGCGCCACTGACTCGCCGACCAGTGATTTCGCGGCGAAGTGCAGCACGCCATCGAACGCCGGTGTGAGCACGGCGGCGGCTTCGGCGATCGGCAGCTCGGCGAACTCGACGCCCGGCGCCACCGCGTCGCGATGCCCGGTGGACAGGTCGTCCAGGACGGTCACCTCGTGCCCGTCGGCGAGCAGGTGGCCGACCACGACTGAGCCGATGTAGCCGGCGCCGCCGGTGACCAGGAGTTTCATCGCGCCCCCTCCGGCGCGCCGGTCGCCGCGCGGGCGCCGGCGGCTGATCCGCCGTCCGATCCGGGGCGGGCGTCGGTTCGCGGCGCGACCGGATGCGCGGCCGGCCCGGCTCGCTCGACGAACCAGGTCGGCTCGGTGAAGCCGCGCTGGCGCGCGACTCGCCGCGTCTCGGCGACCGCCGCGTCGATCCGATCGGGCTCGATCAGGGCTATCACGCAGCCGCCGAACCCGCCGCCGGTCAAGCGCGCGCCCAACGCGCCGCACCGCAACAAGGTCTCGGCGGCGGCGTCCACCGCTGGCGCGCTGATCTCGAAATCGTCGCGCATGGAGAAGTGCGACTCGGTCAGCAACGGCCCGATCTCCGCCAGCCGGTCGGCCCGCAGCAGCTCGGCCACGGCCAGCACCCGCGCGTTCTCGGTGACGACGTGCCGGGCGCGGCGGCGCAGCAGCGGGTCAGCGAGCCGGTCAGTGTCGGCGACGGTCGCCTCACGCAGCGCGGGAACGCCCAGCGCGCGCGCCGCCCGCTCGCAGGTGGCGCGACGCAGGCGGTACTCGTTGTCCACATGCCCGTGCGCGGTGCCGGTGTACACGACCAGCAGGCGCAAGCCGACGGCCGACGGGTCGAACGGCACGTCCTCGGTCACCAGCGAGCGCATGTCGCAGAGCAGCGCATGCCCATCGCGCGCGCGCAGCGCGGCCAGCTGGTCCAGCCCGCCAGTGGGCGCGCCGACGAAGTCATTCTCGGCGGAACGGGTGATCGCGAGCAACTCGTCGCGGTCCAGTGCCAGACCCAGCGCGTCATCCACGGCGCCCGCGGTGGAGCAGATCAGCGCCGCCGAGGAGGACAGGCCGGAACCGACCGGCACATCGGAGTCCAAGTCGATCGCGCAACCGAGCCGATCCGGGGTGAGATGGCCGCGTGCCACCAGCGCCCACAGCACGCCCAGCGGGTAGCGAGCCCAGCGCGCGCTGGGCGGCAGCTCCAGCGCCGGGTCGAGCTCGCCGACGCTGACGCGCACCGGCTCCGGGAAAGCGGTCGAGCGGATCCGGACGCTCGCCTCCTCCCACGGCGTCACGGTCGCCAGACAGCCCTCAACGGTCGCCAGTGGCAGCGCGAACCCGGCGTTGTAGTCGGTGTGCTCACCGATCAGGTTGACCCGTCCGGGCGCGAACCAGCGCGCCACCGGAAAAGATGCTGTGCTCATTGCTCGACTCCGCGCTTGTTCCGCTCCTCGGCGCTGCGCGCCTGCGATGCTCGCTCGCTGTCGTCTTCGGTCCTCATTGCTCGACTCCGCGCTTGTTCCGCTCCTCGGCGCTGCGCGCCTGCGATGCTCGCTCGCTGTCGTCTTCGGTCCTCATGGTTCGACGATCTTCGCGTCCCGCAGCAGCGCGGCGACCTCCTCGGGTTGCATGTCGTTGATGAAAGACCCCATGGCCGACTCGGACCCAGCGAGGTACTTCAGCTTGCCCGGCGCCCGGCGCGTGGAGGTCACCTGCAGATGAAGATAGGCCAGGTCGCGGTCGCGGCGGACCGGCGCCTGGTGCCAGCCGGCGATGTAGGGCAGCGTGTCGTCGAACACCGCTTCGAGCCGACGGAGCACCGCGAGGTACACGCGGCTGAGCTCATCCAGCTCCGCCTCGGTCAGCGCCGGCAGGTCGGGCACCTGCCGGTTGGGGTACAGGTGCACTTCCATCGGCCAGCGCGCGGCGAACGGCACAAACGCGGTCCAGTGCTCGCCGCGTTGCACGACGCGCTCACCGGCCGCGACCTCGGCCGCCAGGGTGTCGGCGAACAGGTTGCGCCCACAGCTGGCCTCGTACGCGCGGGCCTGATCGAGCTGCGCGCGAAGATGCGGCGCGATGAACGGGTATCCGTAGATCTGGCCGTGTGGGTGGGTGAGGGTGACGCCGATCTCCCGGCCTCGGTTCTCGAAGATGAACACCTGCTCGATGTCGGGATGGGTGGACAGCTGTTCGGTCCGATCGATCCAGGCGTCGAGCAGAGTTCGCACCCGAGCCGGGGAGAGCCCGGAGAACGCGGTGTGGTGATCACTGGTGAAGCAGACGACCTCGCAGCGGCCTCGGCCGGCGGCGCGGTTGAGCATGTCACCGGGACGGATCGCGGGCAGCGGGCCGCGCGGCGCGGACGGGAGCGTGGCAAACGACGGGAACCGGTTCTCAAAGACCACCACGTCATAGCCCGGGTCAGGGATCTCGCTGGCGTACTCGGGGGTCGAGGCGTCCAGCGGGCATTCCTTCTCGGGTGGCAGATAGGTGCGGTCTTGCCGCTGCGCGGCGACGGACACCCACTCGCCAGCGAGCGCGTCCCAGCGCAGTTCCGGGATTGTGTCCCGACTGGGCAGCTCGCGCCGGTCGGCGCGGGGGCGGCGCGGGGGCGCGCCGGGGTCGTCGAAGTAGATCAGCTCGCGCCCGTCGGCGAGGTGGGTGACAGTCTTGGTGGCCCTTCGGTGTTCCCTGAGCGGTGGCACCGGACGCTCCTCTCGCACCCTGATCCGTTTGGTTCTGTTCGAAGACGATAGCAAGTCTTGTCCGATCAGGGAAGCCCGTGTCCAGTGGCGGCGGATCGAACCCATCCGCCGCGTGGAGCTCCGCCACCATCGAAGTTAAGTCTATGTTTGGCAATGGTAACAATGAGGTAACTGCCTCTTGACAGGCCAGCGCAGACACGGTTGACTCTAATCGAGTCTGAGCGATCGTGACTGATAATGTTCGGAACGGTCGCAGACCGGATCACCTAATTGATCACGTTGGAGGCAGACGCAACATGGCTGAGCAGGACGCAGCAACTCGGCGAGATGGATCTCCGTTCGGCTCGATGGGCCGGCGGACTGTGCTGAAGGGGTTAGGCGCTCTGGGCGCCGGGGCCGTCGCGGCGCCATTGTTGGCGGCATGCGGCAGCTCCAAGCCGAAGAGCACCAGCAACAGCAGCGCACCGGCGGGCACCAGCGGGGCGCCGGGCGGAGCCGCGAGCACCCCCGCCGCCGGCGGCGGGAGCGCGACGTTCGGATCCAACTACTCCGACCCCGCCCCGAAGCAAGCATTCGCCGCACTGACCGACGCCGCGACCGCGGCGACCGGAGTGAACATCAGCATCAACACCGTTGACCACAACACCTTCCAAAACAACATCAACTCTTACCTGCAGGGCACCCCGAACGACATGTTCACCTGGTTCGCCGGCTACCGCCTGCAGACGTTCGCCAAGACCGGTCTGCTGCGGCAGATCGACGACGTCTGGGACTCGGTGGGCAGCAACTTCGGCGACGCCGCCCAATCGCTGTCCAAGGGTCAGGACGGGCACTACTACCTGGTGCCGATCTACAACTACCCGTGGGTGATCTTCTACAACAAGAGCACGTTCGACAAGAACGGCTACCAGATCCCCACCACCTGGGACGACATGATCTCCCTGTGCAAGCAGATGCAGAAGGACGGGCTGATCCCGTTCGCGCTGGCGCAGAAGGACGGCTGGCCGGCGCTGGGCACCTTCGACATCCTGAACATGCGGATCAACGGCTACGACTACCACATGCAGCTGATGCAGCACCAGGTGCCGTGGACCGACGCCGGCGTCACCGCGGTGTTCAACCAGTGGGCGGAGCTGATCCCCTACTGCCAGACCGGCGCCCCGGGGCGGATCTGGCAGGATGCCTCCAAGACGCTTGAGCAGAAGAAGGCCGGCATGCTCTTCCAGGGCACCAACCAGGTCGCGGCCCAGTACGTGACCGACAAGGCCGATCTGAACGACTTGGACTTCTTTGTCTACCCCGAGATCAACTCGGCCTACGGCCAGGACTACATGGACGCCCCGACCGACGGTTTCTGCATCGCGGCCAAGGCCAAGAACGTCGACCCAGCCGTCAAGGTGCTCGAATACATCGGCACCCCAGCGGCCGCCGAGGCCTACCTGAAGTACGACCAGTGGGATGTCGCCGTGGCCAACGGCGCGAACATCCCCACGTACAACGCGGTGCAGACCAAGTCGGTGCAGGTCATCCAGGCGTGCAAGGCGGTGGCCCAGTTCATGGACCGGGACAGCGACGGCGCGTTCGCGGACAACATCGTCTCGGCCGCGATCGACTCGTTCCTGACCAACACCAGCGCGTCGAACATCAAGTCGATCCAGAGCAGCCTGGAAGCCCAGGCGAAGTCCGTCTTCTCCGGGTGATAGCGGACCGGTGACAGCCGAGCAGATGAGCGGACCCGCGGTCGGCGCCACATTGGCGCCGACCGCGGGTCCGCGCGCGTCACGGCGCCGGCGCAGCGTCCGCCGCCTGTCCCGTTGGGACCGGGCCATCCTTGTGGTGATCGTCGGCATCCCGTTGCTGGCCAGCTTGGTGTTCGTCTGGTTCCCGGCGGTCTCGTCGGTGTTGTTGTCGTTCACCAAATGGGATGGCCTCGGCGGGCTCAGCGCCATCAAGCTCTATGGGGTCGAGAACTATCGCTTCGCCGGCACCATTGACCCGAGCTTCTGGCCGGCGGTCGAGAACAACCTCATCTGGCTCGGGGTGTTCGCCTGCTTCGCGACCCCGCTGGGCATGCTGTTCGCGGTGCTCATTGACCGCGGCCTGAAGGGCAGCCGGATCTACCAGAGCATCCTGTTCCTGCCGGTCATGCTCTCGCTGGCGCTCATCGGCATCATTTGGGAACTGATCTACTCGCAGAACTACGGGCTGATCAACACGTTTATCGGCAACACCGGCAACAACGCCATCGACTGGATCGGCAACCCGAACCTGAACCTGTGGGCGATCCTGGTCGAGGCGTCCTGGCGCCAGGCCGGATATGTGATGGTGCTGTACCTGGCCGGGCTCAAGGCGTTCGACCCGGCGCTGCGGGAGGCCGCGCAGATCGACGGCGCCAACGCCTGGCAGACGTTCTGGCGGGTCGTCTTCCCGGTCATGAAACCGATCAACGTGGTGATCATCGTGATCACCGTGATCGAGTCGCTGCGCGCCTACGACCTGGTCTACATCACCACCAGGGGCAACGGCTTGCCCGGCCTTGAGCTGCTGTCCATGCTGGTCACGCAGAACATCCTGGGCCAGACCCAGCGGATCGGCTACGGATCAGCCGTGGCCAGCGTGCTGCTGGTGATCTCGCTCGTGCCGATCTCGGTGTTCTTGTACAACACCTTCCGCGGCGAGCACCGTGCGGAGGCCAGGCGATGACCGCGCTTTCCGTGGGCCGGGCGTTCGGCGGAGCGCCCCGGCACGGCCACGACCGGCGTCGGGGCTCGCTGGCCGGGCGGGTCACCACCTATGTCTTCATGATCGCGATGACGATCCTGTGGCTGGTGCCATTGGTGTTCGGGCTGTATGTGGCGCTGCGGCCCATCGCCAGCACCTCGAAGTACGGGTACGTGTCGCTGCCGCGCGGCGGGTTCACGTTCTCCAACTTCACCAGCGCGTGGACCGACGGCGAGATGGGCCACTATCTGCTCAACTCGCTGTGGATCACGCTGCCCGCCGTGCTGCTCACCTTGCTGCTGGCCTCAGCGGCGGCGTTCGCGCTGGTCAAAGTGAGCTTCAGGGGCAGTCTGGCGCTGCTGATCATCTTCACCGCGGGCAACCTGCTGCCGCAGCAGGCCATCATCACCCCGCTGTACCGGATCTTCCTGACCATTCATCTGCCTGGTTTCCTCAGCGAGAGCGGGCTGCTGTACGACTCCCGGTTCGGCCTGATCACGATCAACGTGGCGTTCCAGCTGGGCTTCTGCGTGTTCGTGCTCAGCAACTACATGCGCGTCATCCCCGACGAGATGTACGAGGCCGCGCTGGTGGACGGGGCCGGGCTGTGGCGACGGTTCTGGACGCTGACCATCCCGATGTGCCGGCCCGCGCTGGGCGCGCTGGCCACGCTGCTCACCACCTGGATCTACAACGACTTCTTCTGGGCGACGGCATTGATGTCGACCGGCAGCAAGCGGCCGATCACCTCGGCGCTGAACAACCTGCAGGGCCAGTTCGTCAGCAACCAGAACCAGATCGCGGCGGCCGCGCTGATCGCCGCGATCCCGACCCTGATCGTGTTCCTCGCGTTGCAGCGGCAATTCATCGCGGGGCTCGCGCTGGGTTCCGCCAAGGGCTGACCCCTCGTGTTGTTCCCCGACTGTGGTGGCACCCGGTTGCAGTTGCGGGTGCGCCCCGACGGCGACCGGCTGCCCGTGGTCGGCGCGGTGTTGCGCGATCCGGACGGCTCGGCGCGCGCGGCGCAGGTGGCGGCGCTGACCGCCGGACGCGGCGCCGCGCTGCTCGTCGAGCACGGCCACGGCGCGTTCACCCGTCCCGGGCTGCGCGGCCATCGCGCCGACGGCAGCGGCTGGGCGCCGTTGTTCGGATCGACGCGCGTCGCCACC
>WQZC01000046.1 GCA_009780925.1 Actinomycetes bacterium
CACTGCCCGCACTGCCTGGCCACGCTGACCAAGGACTACCCCGAGTTCGGGGCGAAGCTGCAAGTCGTGCATCACTCACAACTGATCGCCGAACTGATCGCGGACGGGCGCCTGCCCGCGCCGACGGGCGGGGAGCTGGGCCGGCTCAGCTACCACGACCCGTGCAACCTGGGCCGGCTCGGTGGGGTCTTCGATCCCCCTCGGGCCATCTGCCAGGCGGCGGCGGGGCCTGAGTTCGTGGAGTTCGGCCGATCGCGGGACCGCTCGTTCTGCTGCGGGGGCGGCGGCGCGAACTACTTCTACCGGGTGCCAGAGGAGCGCAGCGTCTCCTCGCTGCGGCTGGCGCAGGCGGTCGAGATCGGCACCGAGACGGTCGCCACGGCCTGCCCGTTCTGCCTGGGCATGCTGGAGGACGCCGCCCGCTCCGCGCCCGAGGGCGCGCCCCGGCTGGCGGACCTGGCGGAACTGGTCGCCGCCGGCCTCCCCGCGGACTGACCACCCGGATCACCCGGATCAGACGGTCCAGACGGGTCACTCGGATCAGCCGGGCCAGCCGGATCAGCCGGGCCGCCGGTGCGGCTGGCGGGCCGCCGGTCCGGCTCGAACTCGGGTTCGCGCCGAATCGGTGGCTCAGCCCGAACCCGAGTTCGGGTTGCGCAGCAACTGGCGCACCGGGACCGTCGGCGGCGAGGCCAGCAGCGTCCACGGCAGCGGCCCGCACCGGTAGGCGGAGAAACCGGGCGCGGCCAGTTGCCCGTCGGCCACGGTGAGGTCCACCCCGTGCGCCAGCGCCCCCGGGTGCAGCTGCGGCACGCTGGCCGCGATCACCCGCCCGTCCGCGTTGAGGATGGTGGTGGCCACATTCATGGCGCGACTCATCTGGCGCAGCACGGCCTCGATCCGGTCCACCAGGATGTCCACCCCGACCACGCCGAGGAACGACTCGCCGTCGCGCACCGGGATGGTGAGCGTCACCAAGTACTTGTTGAGCCCGCCCAAGTCCACGTACGGACCGGTCAGGGTGGAGGTGTCGCCGGAACGGGGCCGGTGGAACCAGGCCGCGTGGAGGTAGTCATACCGATCGAAGCCGGCGGGGTCGTCGAGCGAGACCTCCAGCCGGCGGAACGTGCCCTGCCACTCCATCCGCCACTCCACCCAGTACTCGCAGTCGCACAACACGCCTGGCTCGGCGACGAAACCGGCCCCGGTGACCAGGCCGCTGAAGTCGTCCAGCACGGTCTGGATCAACGGTTGCAGGGCGATCAGATCGACGCTGCGGGGGCTGTGCGCGGCGGGTGCGGCCAGTCCGCTGCCGTCACCGGCGCCGGCCCGCCCCAGCAGGGCCAGCACGGTCCGCGCCATCCGGGTCAACGAGTCGGTCATCTCGCCGAACACCAGGCCGACGCTGTTGGCCGCGGTAGCGGGATCACCGACGGCGACGGAGCCGTCCGTCACCCAGATCGAGTCCCGCTGTTCCGCCATGGGGTCAACCTAGCGTCAGCAGGTAGTAGAGATTCAACAGCCGTTCCACGCCGAGCTCAGCGCGCTCCTCGGCCTGGTTGCGGGCCAGGATCGGATCGCGCAACCGGATCGCGTCGACGATCAACCGGTGGCTCTCCACCACCCGCCGGTGGAACCGCTCCGTGTCCTCGTCCGCCGGCGGCTCGATCCAGAACAGGTCGGAGTACTCGGTCTGCAGGCTCATGATCGTGGTGGCCAGCCGGACCGACTGCGCGGACGCGGCGACCTCGACCTGGAATCGGCCATCCGCCTGGCGGCGGGCGAACGGAGTCTGCGCCCCCGCCATCGCGCTGGCCAGCGAGTCCAGCCGGGTGATCTGCTCGTCGGAGGCGCGCTCCGCGGCGCGGCGCGCCGCCATTCCGAAGATCGCGATGGTCAGGTCGCCGAGGTCGCGCAGCTCGTAGGCGCCAAGCGCCTGCAGCCGATGCCCGCTGCGCTGCTGGTCCCAGTCGACCGGCGCGTTCGCGAAGCTGCCCCCGCCCCGGCCGCGCCGGGTCTCGACCAACCCTTGCGAACGAAGCTGCGCCAACGCCTCCCGCACGGTGAGCGTGGACACCCCCAGCGCCGAGGCCAGCTCGGTCTCGCGGGGCAGCTGCTCGCCATGGGTGATCAGGCCCAGGCTGATGGCGCCCTCAAGCCGGTCGATCACCGCGTCCACCCGTCCCCCCGCTTCCAGGGGTGAGAACACGGCTCGCCGCGCGGTGTTCGAGGTGTCTGCCATGGACCGTGCGAGCCCTTCTGTCGGTGCGGGAGTCCTGCTGCCGGGGCGAGGGCGCTGCCACCGGCGAAGGCGGCGCCCTGTCGACTTGACGACAATACTTAGGCGGCGCGCCGACCGGACAGGCGCTCTGCGCGCGAGCGGAGTCTGCGACGATAACAGGCATGGGAGCACGCATATCGGACCGCATCGGAGCCATCGCAGAATCCGCCACCCTGGCCGTGGACGCCAAGGCCAAGGCGCTCAAGGCCGCTGGCCGCCCAGTGATCGCCTACGGCGCGGGCGAGCCAGACTTTCCTACTCCGGATTACATCGTCGCCGCCGCCATCGAGGCGGCCAAGCAGCCCAAATACCACCGCTACACGCCGGTCACCGGCCTGCCCGAGTTGCGCGAGGCCGTCGCCGCGAAGACCCTGCGCGACACCGGGTACGCCGTCGAGCCGGCGCAAGTGCTGATCACCAACGGTGGCAAGCACGCCGTCTACAACACCTTCGCCACGCTGCTCGACCCCGGTGACGAGGTGCTGCTGCTCGCGCCGTACTGGACCACCTACCCCGAGGCGATCCAGCTCGCCGGTGGGGTGACGGTCGAGGTGCACACCGACGAGACCTCCGGCTACCTGGCCAGCGTCGAGCAGCTCGAGGCCGCCCGCACCGAGCGCACCAAGGCGCTGCTGTTCGTCTCCCCGTCCAACCCCACCGGCGCGGTCTACCCGCCGGAGCAGGTCGCGGCGATCGGCCACTGGGCCGCCGAGCACGACATTTGGGTGGTCACCGACGAGATCTACGAGCACCTGGTGTACGGCGACGCGCAGATGGCCTCCATCGCGCACAGCGCGGGCGAGAAAGTCGTGGTGCTCAACGGGGTCGCCAAGACCTACGCCATGACCGGCTGGCGGGTCGGCTGGATGATCGGCCCGAAAGACGTCATCAAGGCGGCCAGCAACCTGCAGTCGCACGCCACCTCCAACGTCGCCAACGTCTCGCAGGTGGCGGCGCTGGCCGCGGTGACCGGCGACCTGTCCGCGGTGGCCGCGATGCGCGCGGCGTTCGACCGTCGCCGGCAAACCATCGTCAAGCTGCTCAGCGACATCCCCGGCATCGTCTGCCCGGTCCCGCAGGGCGCGTTCTACGCCTACCCGTCGGTGAAGGGCCTGCTCGGCAAGCCGCTGCGCGGCAAGGTCGCCAACACCTCGGGCGAGCTGGCCGGGCTGATCCTCGACGAGGTCGAGGTTGCCATCGTCCCCGGGGAGGCGTTCGGCACCCCCGGCTACGCGCGGCTGTCGTATGCCCTGGGCGACGACGACCTGGCCGAGGGCATCGCCCGCATCGCGCGGCTCGTCGCGGAGAGCTGAGCCGCGCCGCGCGCTGAGCAGCGCCGGCAACTGCTCAGCGCCGACCAATACGCCGACCGGAGGGAGCCGAACGTGTTGAAGACCAAGGTGCAGGGCAGGGTTGTTGAGCTTGACGGCGACGAAATGACCCGAGTCGTCTGGCGGCTGATCAAGGACACGCTGATCCTGCCGCATCTGGACCTCGACCTGGACTACTACGACCTGGGCCTGGCCAACCGCGACGCCACCGCCGACCAGGTGACCGCCGACGCGGCGCGCGCCATCAAGACGCATGGCGTGGGCGTCAAGTGCGCGACGATCACCCCGGACAAGGCCCGGGTCGAGGCCGACGGCCTGCACGGGATGTGGCGCTCCCCGAATGCCACCATCCGCAACATCCTGGGCGGCGTGGTGTTCCGCGAGCCAATCGTGCTCGCCACCGTGCCGCGCCTGGTCCCCGGCTGGACCAAGCCGATCGTGGTGGGTCGGCACGCGCACGCCGACCACACCAAGGCCGCCGACTTCGTGGTCCCCGGTCCCGGTCGGGTGACGATCAGCTACGCGCCGGCCGACGGCTCCGCGCCCACCCAGTTCGATGTCGCCGACTTCCCCGGCGGCGGCGTCGCGCTGGGCATGTACAACTTCGACGACTCGATCCGCGACTTCGCCCGGGCCTCGTTCCGGTACGGCCTGCAACGCCACTACCCGGTGTACCTGTCCACCAAGGCCACCGTCTTGAAGGCCTACGACGGCCGGTTCAAGGACCTGTTCGCGGAGGTGTTCGCGGCCGAGTTCAAGGACGAGTTCGCCGCCGCCGGGCTGACTTATGAGCACCGGATCATCGACAACATGGTCGCCTCCGCGCTCAAATGGGACGGCGGCTACGTGTGGGCGTGCAAGAACTACGACGGCGACGTGATGTCCGACCTGGTCGCGCAGGGCTTCGGCTCGCCGGGCCTGATGACGTCCATGCTGATCACCCCGGACGGGCGCACCGTGGAGACCGAGGCCGCGCATGGCACCGCCCCGGACATCTACCGCGACCACCTGGCCGGCAAGCCCACCTCGATGAACCCGCTCGCGCTGATCTTCGCCTGGACGCACGGGCTGCAGCACCGCGCCACCCTGGACGGCACGCCCGAGGTGGCCGCCTTCGCCGAGGCGTTGGAGGCCGCGTGCGCGCGCACCGTTGAGGGCGGGCAGATGACCCAGGACCTGGCCATGCTCATCGGCGGCGACACGCCGTGGCTGACCACCGAGGAGTTCCTGACCGCTGTCGACGCCAACCTGGTGCGCGGCCTCGGCTGAGCGCGGGTGCCAGGCGCGTCCGGTCAGGCGGGGCCGTTCGGTCAGGCGGTGGCGAGCAAGTCGGCGTGCTCCGGGTGCCGCTCGATGTACTTTGCGACGAACGGGCAGGCCGGCACGACCAACGAGTTCCGGGCCCGCAGGTCGTCCAGCACCGCGCGCACCAGCGCGCTGGCGATGCCCCGGCCCTCCAGCCGCGACTCGGTGTGCGTGATCACCACCGTGTCCGGCCGACCGGGAGCGGACCGGGTGGTGAAGTCGGCCAACCCCACCAGCTGGCCGTCCAGAATCGCCTCGTAGCGCGACGCCGCGTCATCGCGACGCACGATCAGATCATCCATGCTGGCTCCTTCGGGCAATCGCGAGTGGCGTCACCGCAGGGCTTGGGCTTGTCGCAACACCGACAGCGCGGCGGGCAGGCCCGCCAGCGCCGCCGCCAGGTCGGCGGGGTTGGCGATCCGCCAGGCGTTGGCGTTGGCATAGCAGCGCAGCGCCGCGTCGAAGGCCTTCCCGCCGGCGTCGTCGCGCGCCGCCAAGAGCGCGGCGGCCCCCTTGTAATAGGTGACCAGGTAGTAATCGTTCTCATCGCCGCCGTAGTCAGCGGTGGGCCGATCCACCCGGCCCGCGAGGTGTAGGTAGTTCGCTGGTGGTGGGTCGTCGTCGACCAGCGCTTCGGCATAGGTCGCGAACGCCTCGTCCAGCCAGGCGTGCGTGGCCTGGGAGTCGCCGACCATCGCGTAGAACCACTGGTGCGCGGTCTCATGCACCACCACCATCCGCGACCCGTCCAGCATCAAGATCGAGCTCGGGTACTCGATGCCACCCCCTTCCGCCGGCAACCGGGCCACCGACAGCGACGGGAACGGGTACGGCCCGAAGCGGGCGGACAGCTCGGTGATGGCGCGCTCGAACTCGGGCACCAGCGCGTCGCGCACCGACGGGTCGTAGGCGCCGACGCGCAACGCCACCGAACCAACCTTGACGTCGGTCACGGCGAACGGGCCGACCGCGACGCTGACGTCCCGGGCGGCGTCGATGGTCGAGCGCCAGACTCGGGCGCCCGAGCCGTCCGGTGTGCCGCTGGTCGGGTCGCCGGACATGATCACCGTGTCGGAGGCGGGCGCGGTGACCGTCAGCTCGGTGCGCATCGCCTCGCTGGTGGCGCTCTCCGCGGTGAACTGGATCATCGGTTCGGTGTGCCAGCCGAACCCGCGCTCCCAGGCCAGCAGCGGCTGCGCGGAGCCGAACCAGGCGTACCCATCGGTGCGGCCGAATCGGTCGAAGGAGTTGGAGCCGAGGGTGACCGTGAACGACAAGTCAGCGCTCACCGTGGTGCCGGCCGGGATTTCGCTGGCGAACGGGATGCGCAGCAGACCGCCCTGGGTGCCCGGGTCGGCGCCGGCCCGGGCATAGGTCGCCGTGAGCCCGCCGTGGTCGGCGCGCGCCGAACGCACCTGGATCCGGTTGCCCTCCGCGACCGTGGGCGCGGTGTTCGCGGTCAGCCGGAAGACCAGTTCGGTGATCGGCAGGTCGGGGGTGAACTCGATGTGCTCGGTGCCATCGACGGTGGCCAGCCCGGGACGCACGGTGAACGCCAGCTCGACCCGGGGCCGGTCGGGATCCGGCGGCAGGTAGCTCGCCGGGCAGTTCCCCGGCGACCCGGCGCTCGCTGTGTCCGACGGACCAGCCGGGCCGGAGGGGCCAGCCGCGTCCGACGTGCTGGGGACGTCTGATGCGCCGGAACCGTTCGACGGCCCGGGCGCGCCCGACGAGCTGGCCGCGCCGCTCGCGTCGGTCGGGGGCCCCGTCAAGGCGCCCGAACCGTTGACAGTCGCCGCGCAGCCCACCAGCGAGCCAACGGCGAAGACGGCGACGGCGAGCCAAGCCACGATCCGATGGCGACCAGACATGCCATCGACCCTACCGGCGGGAACCGCGCCCCGGTAGGCGCGCGCCGCGGCATCGGGGCCGTTCCGCCGGGGCGGCCGCCGTTCAGCCGGCGGCGAGCTCGTCGGCCAGCCGGTCCAGCCCGAGCGCTAGGTCGTCGGCGCTGATGGTCAGCGGCGGGGCGAGCCGCAGCGTGTGCCCGTGGGTGTCCTTGGTCAGCACGCCGCGCGCGACCAGGCCGTCGCACACCTCGCGGCCACTGCGCCCGACCACGTCGATGCCGGCCCACAGCCCCCGGGTGCGCACCGCGCTCACCTGGCTGCTCGGCAGCGCCGCGAGCCGATCGTGGAACGCCACGCCCAAGTCGCGCGCCCGCTGCTGGATCTCTCCCTCGCGCAGCATCCGGATCACCTCGACGCCGACGGCGGCGGCCAACGGGTTGCCGCCGAAGGTGCTGCCGTGCTGGCCGGGCGCGAACACGCCGAGCACGTCGGTCGGCGCGACCACGGCGGAGACCGGCAGGATCCCGCCGCCGAGCGCCTTGCCGAGGATGTACGCGTCGGGCCGCACTCCCTCGTGGTCGCAGGCGAAGGTGCGCCCGGTGCGCCCCAGCCCGGACTGGATCTCGTCGGCCAGCATCAGCACGCGGTGGCGGGTGCACAGCTCGCGGACGGCGGTGAGGTAGCCGTCCGGCGGGGTGATCACGCCCGCCTCGCCTTGTATCGGCTCCACTAGCACCGCGACGGTGTGCTCGGTGATGGCCGCCTCGACGGCGGCGGCGTCGCCATAGGGGACCTTGACGAAGCCGGGGGTGTGCGGGCCGAAGTGGTCGTGGGCGGCGGGGTCGTCGGAGAAGCTGATGATGCTGATGGTGCGGCCGTGGAAGTTGCCGCTCATCACGATGATCTCGGCCTTCGGTTCGGGCACGCCCTTGACCTCGTACCCCCACTTGCGCGCGGTCTTGAGCGCGGTCTCGACGGCCTCCGCGCCGGTGTTCATCGGCAGCACCAAGTCCATCCCGCACAGCTCGGCCAGCGCGTCGCAGAAGACCGGCAGCTGGTCGTTGTCGAAGGCACGGCTGGTCAGCGTCATCCGCTCCAACTGGGCGGTGGCGGCGGCCACCAGCCGGGGATGGCGGTGACCGAAGTTCAACGCGCTGTAACCAGCTAGGAAGTCTAGGTACCGGGTGCCGTTGACATCCTCGACCCAGGCCCCGTCGCCCCGGCTCAAGCACACTGCTAACGGGTGGTAATTGTTCGCGACATGCGCGTGCGACCGCGCCAGATCAAACGATGATGCAGCCATGGTCTGGGACGTTACCGGGCTTGTGCCAACCAGTCGCGGCCGACCCGTTCTTCGGCCCGGATCGCGTCCACAATCGTGGGCGCCACCAGCTTCTCGATCGCCCCGCCCAATAGCGGCACGGCGACGGTCAGCTCGGCGAGCAGGTGGCCCGCCGTGCCTCGCGGGCATGGGCTCATCGCCAGCGTGCCGCGCATCCGCACTGGCTGGCCGACGATCTGGACATCGACCTCGGCCACTCGGGCGCCGTCCGCGTGCGCCGGCCCCCAGGCGATCGACTCACGCACCACCAGGCCGTTCTTGACGAATGAGCGCACCAGGTCGGGCAGGCCGTCGGTGGGCAACCGCCGTTGGGTGCGCACGACGGTGCGCGTCGGGTCGGGACCGCCCGCCGGCAGGACCCGCACTTGGTATTCCAACGCGCCGGTCGCCGCGCACTTGCGCTCATGGAACTGCGGATCGGTGAGCATCGCGTGCACCACCACCGGTGGCGCGGGATGCATCAGATCCAGATCGATCTTCACCCGTGCGGGCCCAGCCGCACCGTGGCCCGGGCGCGCGAGAGCACGGTCTTGCCATCGACGGCGGCGACCAGATCGACCTCGACGGCCCCATCCGGGCGCTTGGCACGGACCTTGCCGGAGACGTCGAGCACCGCGCCGTCCGGGTCGGGCACCACCACCGGCCGGGTGAACCGCACCGAGCAGTCGGTCACCGCCGCGGGGTCGCCGGCCCAGTCGGTCACCACCCGCAGCGCCAGCGCCATGGTCAGCATGCCGTGCGCGATCACGTCGGGCAGTCCGACCGCGCGCGCCACCCGTTGGTTCCAGTGGATCGGGTTGAAGTCACCGGAGGCGCCGGCGTAGCGCACCAGGTCGGCGCGGCCCACCGGGAAGCTCCGCGGCGGCAGCGCGTCGCCCACGGCGACGTCGTCGAGCGCGATCACTCCACCGCCCCTGATCCAGCCGCTCCCCCGGGCGGGCCGGCGGCGTCGCCTCGGGCGACCAGTGTCGAGCGCGCGGTGAGCACCAGCTCGCCATCGGCGGCGCGCACCTCGCCCTTGGTGGTGAGCAGATCGTTGCCGGCCAGGGACCGGACGGATTCGACGCTGACCACCACCCGGACCCGATCGCCGGCGCGCAGCGGGCGCGCGTAGTCGAAACGCTGCTCGCCATGCACAACCCGGGAGTAGTCGAGGCCGAACTCGGGATCCGCGACCACCTGCTCGGACGCGGCCAGGGTCATGACGATCGCGAAGGTCGGCGGCGCGATCACGTCAGGATGGCCCAGCGACCGCGCGGCGGCCGGGTCGCGGTAGGCCGGCTCAGGGTCACCGATCGCGTCGGCGAACTCACGGATCTTCTCGCGACTGACCTCGTACACCCGTGTCGGCGGGTAGCTCCTGCCGACGAAACCCTCCCCTAACGCCACGATGGCGGCGTCCAGGCGCGGCTAGCGCTGCTCGCGGTGATCGGTGTGCTTGCCACAGGTCGGGCAGAACTTCTTCATCGTCATGCGGTCCGGGTCGTTGCGCCGGTTCTTCTTGGTGATGTAGTTGCGGTGCTTGCACTCCTGACAGGCGAGCGTGATCTTCGGACGGACGTCGGTGGCTGCCACAGGAAGCGCCTTTCAGCTGATCGATTCAATCCATGCGGGCGTTGCTCACGGGTTCTCGCGAACTCGATCGCAGCCGTAGCGAGGGCCGGATTTGAACCGGCGACACAGCGATTATGAGCCGCTTGCTCTGCCAGACTGAGCTACCCCGCCAGCGCGGTCCAGGCCACGCGGCCCGAACGAGCCCCCTTACGGAATCGAACCGTAGACCTTCTCCTTACCATGGAGACGCTCTGCCGACTGAGCTAAGGGGGCAGCGTGGCAGCTTGTGGCTGCCAGCCGTAGAAGTTTACATGACGCGCCCCAAGTGGGTTTCCGCCGCCACGGGCGGAGGTCGGTCGGCGCGGCCCTCAGCGCGACGCTGACGACCGCGCTGCGCATAGGGGCGCTTCTGGGATCACCTCCACCGGTCTGTGACTCGTGTGACGCATGTGAGGGCTGCGACGGGTGTTGCTGGTGTGATGATGCGCGCTGGAACGGCTCTGGCGGGATGGTCCGCCGGTGGCGGCGGTCCCCGCGTCGCCACCGGGCGCGCCACCGCGCACGGCATCGGGCACGGCCGGGCCGCGCGCCTGCACGGTGCCGCGCGGCGCGACACTATCGGCGCGACTGCGGTCCGGCGGGCTCGGGCGAGCGCGAATCAGACGGATCTGGAAGACTGAACAGGTGCCCTGGAGGGTTCGCATAGTGGCCGAGTGCATCCGCCTTGAAAGCGGAAGACGGGAGACCGTCCGGGAGTTCGAATCTCCCACCCTCCGCTCGTAAATCCCCGTATTTCCTGGCCTGAAACGGCTGGCGGATACAGAGATTCCTCATGTTTTACACAGTTCAACTGCAACCGGTCGCAGTTCTGGTTGCAGTTGTAGCGCACCGACAACCTCATCTGGCCAACTTTGGGTGCTCGTGGCTGTGCCGCTTGCCTGTTTGCAACGCCACACAGGACGCTAGCGAGGGCGTTCGGCGAACCTCACAGTGGGTAGCGATGCGCATGCCCAAGCGCTCCGGCTGGAGCCTGAACCCACGCGAGCCGACTTCGGAATATCCTAGATGCGCTCGATTCCGCCTGGCTCGTACCGGAGCACACGTACTTGGGTTGGTTGCACCGACAACCACCACGGGCCGTCCGGTTTGGCAGCTATTTGCTGCGCAATCCCTTCCCAGCGAGACAGCAGCCGTACCGCCTGATCCCAGGGCGCCTGGTTGCCGACGCGCCCGTGCAGGTTGATGACTTTCAGGTTGTGCTTGACGCATAGCTCGGCCTCGACAGGTCGGGTACGTGGCCGACGGTCGTTGGTGATCATGATCCAGCCTCGGTCGCCAACCATCGGAATCCACTCGGAATCGAGAACGCCGCGAGGCAGCAAGTCCGCCACCGGATCCTCACCAACAAGCACAACGTCTCGGCGGAGTAGCGCTAGGGCGCGGCCAAGGCGCAGCAGATTCTCGTCAACGACGAAGGACACGGCTTCCAACGCTGCCGCCACGTCGATCAGGCGACGAGTTTGCGCTTGGCGGCGTATCGCACGGCAGCGTCGATGTTCGCCAAGCTGAGCCCGTAGTCCACGGCTACGTCTTCCCGTGCCTCACCCGCGGCAACCATGCCGGCAACCGTGGCGATCGCAATCCGACGACCTTCGAACGTCGGCTGACCGCTCAACCGATCCGGGTTCATCTTGATCCCCGGGAAGTCGAAGTCAGGCTCGATCTCAGCGGCAAACTTCTGGCCCGCTGTATCCGACGCCAGCGTCGCGTTGTTGATGACGGGCCGACCAGCTTCCAACAGCCGCTGACCGGTACGGATGATCAGCTTGCCTTCATCCGTTGGGTTGAGCCGCTTGGCATCGATGGCAAGCTCACTACTCTCAGCCGCCAGATGCGGACGTAAGTGAGCCAGCGGATAAGCCAGGTCGAACTCCTGACGAAGCCGATCAACAGCAGCCCGCAGTCGAGCAGTCGGAACGCTGTCATCACGGAACTCGGCAAGCATCCTCGCTTCAACGAACTCCCCCCAGGTCACCCATTCCGTGACCCGACTCTCGACACGCAGGATGGGCGCATAAACCCTGCCAGACCGGGCGTATCCGTTAATCCAACGCCGAGCAGTGCCACTGCGCAGACCAACCAGCCGGTCAACCTCGGCATACAGGTAAGTGGGTCGATCAAGCAGGCTCACCACGGACACTCCGCAAGTCTGGCACAGCGGCACGGCGATTCGCCGGACGCGCACAGACAAACGGGAAGCCGGGTTCTGTCCCCATGCCCGTTGGCACCGGGCAGTGTCGTGAACACACCATCCGGCGTCTGTGATGCCGGGACGGGAGACCGTCCGGGAGTTCGAAGCTCCCACCCTCCGCGCTTGAACCCCTGTGTCGACAATACGGAGGTCGTGGGCGCACGACACGGAGCCATGGGGGCGGATGGCAATGAGCGACGCAGCGCGGTAGGAAGGCTATAGGTTATGCGTGTTAACCGCTGTCGACAGACCACACCGTCCTTGGAGCCCCCATGCCCAGCGCGCCGTACCAGCCTTACCCGTCCACACCCGATCCTGAGTACAACCAGCCGGTGGCTCTCTCCCAGCCACTGCGTGGGGCGTCGATGGGTCAGGCCATCCAGCGCTTTTTCAAGAAGTACGCCGTGTTCACCGGCCGTGCCTCGCGCTCGGAGTTCTGGTACTGGTACCTGGCCGGCATGATCGTGAGCGTTGTCCTCAGCGCGCTCGACCGTGTCTCGATTGTGTTCGTCATCATCGCGCTGGTGTGGGCGGTGGCCATCATCGTGCCGGAACTCGCGCTTAGCGTCCGTCGCCTGCACGACACCGGCCGGTCCGGTTGGTGGCTTTTCCTAGGACTTATCCCTTTGGTGGGAGCTATCATCCTGATCGTGTGGTGGGCCACCGCTCCGCGTCCGCAAGGCGACGCCTACAACGTCTGACCTGGGCGGCGCAAATCCAGCCGATTCGGAATCGGAACCTCGAGCCAACCGCCGACTCGGCGGTGATCTGATGGCTCATCGATCACGGCCATCCCGTCGGCTGCGGTGAAATCGGCCCCGGCGGCTTGGGTGAGCTGGCGCATGCTGGCGTCCTGACCACCCCCACCGTCGCCTTCCCGGAAACCGAGCCGGCTCGCCGGTAATCTTTGCGCGCTTGCCGGACATCACTTAAGTGCAAGCGCTCAAGGCAGGACGGAGGGCGCGGGTGGACGACACCGAGCGGCGCGACGCGCTGGACGACTGGTTCCGGACGTACGCCGATCGTGTGCTGTCCTACTTGCTGCACCGCACCGACCCCCAGACGGCGCAGGACGTGCTGCAGGAGGTCTACGTGACCGCGTTCGTCAAGGCTGAGCAGGTGCCCGACCCGCCGATCGGCTGGCTGTTCGGCGCAGCGCGGCGGTTGCTCGCCAACCGGCGGCGCGGGCTGCGCCGGCACGACGCGCTGGTCGAACGGCTGCTGCGCGACGTCGGCCAGGAGGGCGACCCGGACACCATCGAGCTGAAGTCGGCGTTCGCGCACACCCTGGCGACGCTCCCGGCCAGCGACCGCGAGACGCTGACGCTGACCGGGTGGTACGGGCTGACCCCGCTGGAAGCGGCCGCCGCGCTGGGCTGCTCGCCATCCACCTACGCGGTGCGGCTGCATCGAGCGCGCAAACGGCTGGCCGCGGCGTTGGCCGCGGCCGGCTACCACGGGTCGTCGCCGGCCGGGAAGTTCGCTGAGGCCTTGCGCGGCGCATACCAGACGGAGGAATAGGCGATGGCGCCGGAAGAGTACGAGCACTGGCTGGGCAAGGTCCGGCCGGCCACCAAGGCGGACGCCGGCTGGGCGGCCAGCGCGGAGGGCGAATCCGTGCTCGCCGCAATTCACGCCCGGCTGGACTCAACGGGCGGGCCGGCCGCCGCCAAACAGGACGGCCCAGCGCAGGAGCCGACACCCGCGCCGGGTCGGACGAGCCGGCCAGCGCGAGCAAGCGGACGGCGACGCGGCCGCAGTGGCTGGAATGGCGGCGGTGGCCACAGCGGTGGCGACGGCTGGGTCGGCGGGTGGTCCGTGCCGCGCCGGGGCTGGGCCCTCGCCGCCGGACTGGCCGCCGCCGGACTGGTCGTGGGACTGGTCGCGATCTGGCCCGGCCAGCAGGCCCCCAGCGCTGAGCGCGGCGCGCTGTCCGCCACCGCCGGCGCCCCGGCGGCCAATCAGGGCGGCGGCGCCGCGACGGCCCCCCGCGCGCCATCCGTCGCGCCCACCCCGCCCGCCCTCAGCGCCCGACCGGTCGCAAAACTGCTCAGCGCGACCACCTCCTGTGACGCCCTGCTCAGCCAGCTGCGCAAGCAGACGGCGGCGCACGTCACCGCCTGGGGACTGCCGGGAGGCGGCAGCGGAATCATTCGGTTCCCGGCGGCCGCCGCCGGGTCGTTCGCCACCACC
>WQZC01000047.1 GCA_009780925.1 Actinomycetes bacterium
CAGCCAGAATCCGGGCACGTCCCGACCGCCGGTTCGCTCACCCGGATGACATTGCCGTCCAAGGTTTCCAGCGCCTCGGCGCCACCGGGCTCCTTCTTCCAATGCGTCCCGTCGGTCGTCATGAACAACGCGAACGGGCCGAACGCATAGCCGATGCGATCGGTGGCGAACCGGATGCCATCAATGCACGGTTCGCCACAAACGCCTCGCCCGGCAGTCCCCGACACCACGCCGGCCGGCGGGTTCGGCACGCTGACCCAGTCATCGCCGCCATCAATGGTTCGCAGCTCGGCAGGGCAGAACTTGCCCGACCCGTCAAGGCACTTTCCGGTGCCGATCATCCAGCCGTCGCTGGTGCCGACGAAGGTGGCGTCCGCTATTCGGAATTGCCGCGGCACCGGCCCACCCGCTGGCAGTGTTGGCTCCACGGTCACTGCGGCCGTCACCCTACGCGGGGGCGCGTCGGAAGAGGGGGCCGCGTCGCTCATCGACTCGATCACCGCGCTCGGGCTCGATAACGCCGGCGCGGTTGACGCCGCCGCGGTTGACGCCGCCGCAGTCACCGCCGGAGCAGTCAACACAGGGGTCGCTGGGTTGCCCTGAGACAACGCCGGCGGCTCCGGCGAATCCGATGACTCGGCCGCGCAGGCGGCCATCGCCGCCGAGACCGCTAATGCCGTCAGCGGCACAAGCACCGCTCGAAACGTATGGCCTAACTCACTCATTCCCAGGTTCCTTCCCGTCCCGAGCGGAAGCTTGGTCAGTTGAACGCGTGCGAGGTCCAGGTCAGGCCGGCGTCGGTGGTGGTCCAAATCGCCGCCCCGTCCCGGTCGCCCCAGTTGTAGATCCAACGGCCGGTGGTGGCGCTCTCGAAACCGATCGGCGTCGGGGAGATCCCCGCCGCGTAGGAGGTCCCGATCTTGGCCTGCGCCCCCGGCACGGCCGCCACCCGTCGCCACGACGCGCCCCCGTTCGCGCTGCGGTACAGATACAACTGGTCGGTGGCGAGCAGCACCGTGGCCGACGACGCCCCCACGAACACGGTGCCGGCGGGCGCCGCCGACCCGGCGCGGAAGCTCGCCCCGCCATCGGTGGAAGTGAGCGTGAAGTACGTTCCCGCGCCGCCGCGCTGGCTGCACAGCAGGGTGACCGACCCGTCCGCCGCCGAGGTCAGCCAGTTGGCGCTGGCCCCGGCCTGCTGCTTCGCGCAGGGATCCCCCTGGCTCACCCAGCGCCGCCCGTCATCGGTCGAGCTGTACAGCGCCGCTGCGGTATCGCCCAGATCGAGCAGATAGGCGGCCGACCCGACCCGGGTGAGAGAAACGTCATCACCGGTCGCGGTCCGTCCCGGCAGCGTGACCTGGCTCCACGACGTGCTGCCGATGGCGGCGATCTGCACCCGCAGCTGGCAGCCGGGGGCCGGGCAGGGCAGCTGCGGCGCGCTCACCCGGATGACATTGCCGTCCAGCGTCTCCAACGCGACCGCGCCGGCGCCGGTGGTCCCCGCCGCCACCCCGGCGCCGGGTTGTTCCACCCAGGTCTGCCCGTCGGTGGTCATGAACAGCACGTCCGGGCCGTAGGCGTAGCCGATGCGGTCGGTGGCGAAGCGCAGGTGCGAGACGCACGGCGCCGCGCAGACGCCGAAGGGGTCCTCGACGTTCGCCGGTGGGTTCGGGACGCTCGCCCAGCTCGCGCCCCCGTCCCCGGTGTGGATCATGGTGGCGCAGCGCTTGCCCGAGCCGTCCAGGCACAGACCGGTGCCGAGCGCCCACCCCTCGTCGGCGCCGACGAACGTCGTGTCGGTCAGGTAGAGCTGCTTGGGCACATCGCCGCCAGCACCGGCTCCGGCTCCGGTCGGCGCCACCGGCGCGCTAGTCGCCCCCGGCCGGGAGGTCGCCGCGGTGTCGGGCGCCACCTCGCCGCTCGCGTCCGGCGAGGGCGTCAGGACCGGGCCGGACGACGGCGCCCCGCCCGTCGTGACCGGCGCGGTGGGGGGCGCGGACCCGGCGGTGGGCCCGGTGGGGGCTGTGCTGGCGGGCCCGAGCGCGGTCGAGGGGTTGTTGGAATCCCCCAGCGCGCCTGCCGCGAACAGCCCGCCGACGACGGCGGCGACGGAGACGGCGGCGATCAACGGCATCAGCCAGGCGCGCCACCGCCGCAGCGCCGTCGCGCCCGACCAGCCCACCGCGCCATTGCGCTGCGCGCTCGCGATGATCCGTTCGGCCAGATCAGCGCCACGCGGGGCGTCCTCGGCGTGTCTGGCCAGGCTGTCGCGCAACCTCCGCTCGATGGGATCACTCATCGTCGTCTCCCGTGCCGATCTCGTCCCGCAGCGTCGCCAGCCCGCGGCTGAGCAGGCTGCGCACCGTGCCCGTCCGACAGCCCAACGCCTCGGCTATCTCCGCGTCGGTCGCGCCATGGAAATAGCGCAACACCAGCGCGGCCCGCTGCCTCGGCGCCAGCGTCGCGAGCAGCCGCCACACCTGGTCCCCGTCGGCCACCGCGGTCGCGATGTCCGTCCCGAATGGGCGCTCCGGCGGCAGGTCCACGAGCAGCTCGCGTCGCGCCCCGCCGCGCTTGGAGTTCACGAACCCGTTCGCCAGGCAGCGGCGGACGTAGGCCAGCGGGACAGTCGCGCGCTGCACCCGCGCCCACTTCGGGTACAGCCGCGCCAGCGTGTCCTGCACCAGCTCCTCGGCCTCGAGCCGGTCGCCGGTGAGCAGGTACGCCGAGCGCAACAGCGCCGGGGTCTGCTCGCGCACGAACTGCGCGAACGCCACCGTGCCGCTCTCCGCGACCCCAGGCACCGAAAGCACGACGCTCACACTCTCATAGACACCGCGCCAGGCCGATCTGTTGCGTCCCACGCGTGGCGGCGGGCCGCCGGCCAGCGGGCTGGCTCAGCGGCCAACGCGCCTGGACCCGCCATGGCGTCGAGGGTCGGCGACTGCTCGCCGTCCTACCCGCCAAGCCCGCGGTCGGACTCTCGCTGCGCGACACGCTCCCGGGCGGCCCGATGAGCCTCGCGACGCATGTCGGCATGCGTGATCTCCTCACGAAGCCGATCGCGCCGGGAGGACGCTCCCGCGCCCAGCCAGCCATCGAACACGGCCGCCTCGGCCTCTATCGCCTCGTCTTGACCCAACTCATCGTCGTCAAGAACTTCCTCGATCCAGCTCCACTGCAGTTCAGCCTCGGTCAGCACAGCCGACGACGCGAGCCGCAGCGCCTCCAACGGCATCTCGACTCGGGTGTAGTGCTTGATCAACCGCTGCTGCAGGACGTAGATTCCCCGGTTCGAAAGAGTTGCGATCCGCCGGCTGCGGGTGAGCAGCGACGTCGGCGCGGCGGTGACATCGATGAACTTGGTGGCAAAATGCGTGCCACCGACGAGCTCGGCAAGAGGCATCACACGCAAGAAGCCGTCCCAGTGCCTGCCGATCACCAGCTGATGGGGCTCCACCGGCGCCACAGTGATTCTCGAGGTCAGGTTCGATCCGGTTCGCATCGCGCACGGGTGCGCGACAATTTGGACCTTGCGCGGCTCGTCGCCGAAGCCCGGCAGCACGACATCGTCGAACACATCGCCCTGAAGCAGCGGGCGCGCCCGACTGACTCCGCCGCGTTGGTCGTAGAGCGCGCTCGGTTCAATCCGGTCCATGACGCTGCGCCACTCACTTTTCCCATGGCCGGAGGGATGGTTCGCCATCGGCATCCGGGACTACCTCGAAATCGCTCCGGCTCTCGCGCCAACTCGGCCTGACTTGATCGAGCGCTTGCGCCGCGCCGCGCCGATGCCCGGCCAGGTCCAGCAACGCGTCGAGGTGCCCGTCGAGATAGAGGTCCCAGGGCCGGACAAAGAATCCAGGCCCTAGCGGCAGATCCATCTCCATCCAAGCGGCGGGGTCGTCGATTGGGCCCACCCGCTCAATCACATCGAGCAGCGCGGCTAGTCGGGCGAGCTTGAGCCGGCTGTTCGGGCTCGCGCCGCCATCTTTGCGCCACTTACGAACCGCTGACACGCTGACCCCAAGCGCCTCGGCGATATCGCACCAGCCCATGCCGCGTTCGTGGGCGAGCTGCTCAAGAAGCGCCGTGATTGACATCCGAGCTTTGTCGAGGGTCCGATCGAACAGTTCCTGCCGGCGGACCGCGCCATGCAGCTCAAGCACCTGGCCACGCAGCATATCAACATCGGTGCGCAGATAGTCGGCGCGAAGCGCCAGCGCACGGGTCTCATCGAGCGCCGAAAGCGAAAAGCCAGCGATCACGCCGGCGGCGGTGCCGGTGGCCTCGCTAGCGGCTGCGGCGGCAAGGGTCATGACGACGCTCCGCGAAACAGCGCGCGGG
The DNA here is from genome assembly GCA_009780925.1 of Actinomycetes bacterium. Taxonomy (GTDB): domain Bacteria; phylum Actinomycetota; class Actinomycetes; order Mycobacteriales; family Jatrophihabitantaceae; genus WQZC01. The sequence continues at coordinate 4,351 of WQZC01000047.1, forward strand.
CTTCATCGGTGATCGAACGTTGGAAAGCGGTGCCACACGGCACGTGCGCGGCGGACAACGAGTCACAGATGGTCTTCGCGCTGAGCGGAACGGCTGCCTGGCTGGTGAAATCCATGAATCCATCCAGATCCAGAACAAAAAACGGCCCATCCTCCACCGGCGGCCGGCTGAGGTGCTCGGAGACAACGATCGTGCCCTCGTCCATGGCGGCGCAGCGAAACGTGAACCCCAGGTCGTCGCCAAGATCGAAGGTGGCGATGGTTTGCGTGACCGTGACGGGAACGTCATCTGGCCCCACCGCGAGGTGGCCAATGAGCCGGTCGTCGATCCAGCGACTCCACTGCCGCACATCGGAAATGGTCACCGGAACCCGCACCTCATCCACGTAGCGCAGCCCGACTCTGCGCATGGCGGGTTGTATTCCCGCCGCCACCAGCGTGTCGCAGGCAGCCGTCATGGATTCGAGGAGTCCCTCGAATCCGCGGTAAGCCGTCGTCTGGTAGATGAGCGAATCAGCCATGATCGTGAGCGTCTCGGTGCTGCTGCCATTGCTCAATACCATCCCGTCGTGCTGCGGCGCCTGGGATGGCACGCCCCCGGCCAAGTTGAAGTCGGCGCGTTGGAATGGCTCCGCATACGGGAACAACCCCTCCAAGGCAATCGCGACCTCATCCCGGGTCTGCTGCTGGCGCAGCCGAGCCGCGTCAGTGAATCGGACCTCCGCTGCGACAAGAGCAAGCGGGGCGTTTGGAAAGACCTCACGGTTTGGGTACACGGCCAGCGAACCTCCTCCTACCTTGACTCGATGATACCCGAAAGCACACCGCCACCATTACCAAAACTCGCACCTCGATGAATCAGAGCTGCGGAATATGGTTGGGCACCCCACGCCGCTACCTTCAGCGGGCGCGGTGGAAGGTCCAGGTGTAGGCGGGACGGGCCAGCAGCTCCTCCGGGGGTTCGGGCACCGGCGCCCCGGTCTCATCGATCACCACCACCACATGGACGGTGTTGCCGTACACGGCGGCGCTCGGGGCGGCGTGCTCGACCATGTACGCCAGCAGCTCGTCGGCGCGGCCCGCAGCGGCCCGCGCCTCCCACATCAGCGTCACCGGCGTGCCAGTGAAATCAGCCATCGCGGCTTTCCTCCTTCTCCGCGCGAGCGGCTACGTGTGTTCGCCGCGTGAGCGGCTGATGAATGCGCTCGCCACGGGCGCGGCTAGATGAGCACTTCGGTGATCGGCATGCCGGAATCGGCCGGCAGATCCAGCTGCGACGGGACCGCGCCGTGCGCCACCAGCTGCGCGCCCAGCGCCGCCACCATCGCGCCATTGTCGGTGCACAGCCGGGGCGGCGGGACGCGCAGCACCAGCCCGGCGTCGGCGCACCGTTGCTGCGCCAAGGCGCGCAACCGGGAGTTCGCGGCGACCCCGCCACCGATCAGCAGATGGCCCACCCCGTGCTCGCGCGCGGCGCGCACCGCCTTGGCGGTGAGCACGTCCACCACCGCCTCCTGGAACGAGGCGGCCACGTCGGCGACCGGCACCGGCTCCCCGGCGCGCTGGCGCGCCTCCACCCAGCGGGCCACCGCCGTTTTCAACCCGGCGAAGGAGAAGTTGTACCCACCGTCGCGCATCGCGCGCGGGAACGCGATCGCCGCCGGGTCGCCCTCGGGGGCCAGCCGGTCGATCGGCGGCCCCCCCGGGAACGGCAGGCCGAGCAGCCGGGCCACCTTGTCGTAGGCCTCCCCGGCGGCGTCGTCGACGGTCGCGCCCAGCTCTATGACCTTCTCGCCGCCGACGCGCGGCACCAGCAGCAACGAGGAGTGCCCGCCGGAGACCAGCAGCGCCACGCACGGCTCGTCCAGCGGGCCGTTGTGCAGCAGATCGACCGCGACATGCGCGGACAGGTGATTGACGCCGTAGATCGGCTTGTCCAACGCCAGCGCGTACGCCTTGGCCGCCGCGACGCCCACGAGCAGCGCGCCAGCGAGCCCCGGCCCGGCGGTCACCGCCACCGCGTCGATGTCGCGGGGCGCCACCCCGGCCCGTTCGAACGCCCGGCGCACCGTCGGGACCATCGCCTCCAGGTGCGCCCGGCTGGCCACCTCCGGGACCACGCCGCCGAAGCGGGCGTGCTCGGTCACGCTGGAGGCCAGCGCGTCGGCCAGCAAGGTCGCCCCGCGCACCAAGCCGATGCCCGTCTCGTCGCAGGAGGTCTCGATGCCCAGCACCAAGGGCTCGTCAGCGCGCACGGCGCCCCTTCCCGAAGACCCGGCACATGACCATCGCGTCCACCCGCCCGTTCTCGTAGTAGCCGCGCCGGCGCCCGACTTCCGCGAACCCCTCGCTGGCATACAGCGCGCGCGCCGCGTCGTTGTCCACCCGCACCTCCAGGAACAGCACCCGCACCCGGCGCTTTCCGGCCTCATCGAGCAGCCAGCGCACCAGCGCGCGGGCGATGCCGCGCCGGCGCGCGGCCGGGATGGTGCCCACCGTGCAGATCTCCGCCTCGTCGCCGACGACCCGCATGCCCGCCCAACCCAGCAGGGTCCCGGCGGCGTCGACCGCGGCCACGTACGCGCGGTGCCGACGGTCGGCCAGCTCCTCCCGGTACGCATTCGCTGACCACGCTTCGGGGCCGAACATGCCCGCCTCGTGCCACATCACCGCCTCGATGTGGGCCGCGGTCATCGGCACCAGCGCCACCACGCCGACGGCCCGAGCGACCCCGTCGCCGACGGCTTGAGCGACCCCATTGCCGACGGCTTGGCCGGTCGCTTCGCCAGGGGTCCGGGCGGCTCCGCCCCCGACCACCGCCGTTGCGGAGGTGGCCGCCTCGGGTCTCATGGCGCCACCGGCTGGGTGGTCGATTTCGCGGTCCCCGGCGGTGTCACGTCGGGGCGGCGCAGGTACAGCGGGGTCAGCGGCTCGCTCGGCGCACCCGCGCGGATTCGTTCGGCGGCGAGGCGCACCAACGCCTCCGGTGACGGGTAGTCCGCGTCCGCCAGCCGCAGGCCCAAAACGTCGGCGTACAGGCGAGCCCCCGCGCCGGCCATCGCGGCGTCGGCGCCGATCGCGCCGGATCCGGCACGAATGGAGTCGATCTTGTGCGGGTCGGTCGCGCTCAGATCAGCGCGACCGTCCACGAGATCGGCCGGCTTGGCGACTGCGGGGCCGGCGACCCGAACTCCGCTCCGGTAGCGCGCCCAATAGACCTCGCGGCGACGGGCGTCGCCGGCCACCAGCAGCGACGGCTCGTCCAGCGCGCCGGCGATGGCGTCCAGCGAGCAGACCCCATAGGTGGGTATGCCCAACGCGTCGCCCATCGCGGCCGCCGTCACCAACCCGACCCGAAGCCCGGTGAACGGACCGGGTCCCACCCCGGCGACCACCGCGCGCAGGTCGGACACCCCGGCGCCGGTTCGCGCCAGCGCCAGCGCGATGCCCGGGGCCAGCCGCTCGCCGTGCGCCCGCGCGTCGATGACGACCTGCCGGGCCAGCACGGTCACCCCGTCCGCGACCTCGGCCACCGCCGCCGTCACGGCGGCCGAGGAGGTGTCAATGGCCAGGACGAGCACGATGATCAGCCTACGAGATCGGCCTCGCCCCCGGCGGACGGCGCGGACGGGAGGCGTGATCGGACGGTGCGCGCCGCCGCCGAGGCGAGACGGTGGAGCTCACGGCCACGCCGCTCTCCGATGACGGCTGACGCGATCGCCCAAGAGCCTGCTGGGCGGATCAGTTCAGTGCCCGGCTGATTGTGTCGATCTTCACGTCGTGTCCGTCCAGGAGCAAACCGAAATCTTCAGGGTCGGTCGTGATTACCACGGCGGGTTTCACCCTGACGGCGACTGCGGCCACGAGCGCGTCGAGCGTCAGGTCCCGCTTCTTTCTGCGCGCCCGCTCCGCGCGTTGCCGCAGGCCGCCAGCCCGTGCGGACAATCCGGTGTCCAGGTCGATGACCGGGAACCGCCGCAGCACGTTCCAAATTGACGCGTCCTCGGCGCCGCCGGTCATGACCTCGGCCAGCACAACACACGGGATGACCACCCGTGCGTCTAGTCGGCGCGCGGCTTCGAGCCGTTCAGCCATCCCACGCGCGCCGTCAGCCAACGCGGAGACGGCCTGCGAGTCCAGCACTATTGTGCGTGTCGCTGTCCCGACAATCGACAAGCCCTGCCGATGGCGCGACGCGCGGCCAGCGCTGCTCACTGCCACTGTGCCACGTACGAATGCACCGCGTCCTCGTCGACCGGTCCATTGAGCGCGACCAGTTCGCCGATCATCTCGGCGAGACCGTCACGTTCCAGCTGGCGACGCAGCGCCTTGGTGGCGTACGCGGACTGCTGACCACGGGGCACCCGGCTCCGCACCTGGGCCAGCACGTCCGCATCGACCGTCCAACTGACCTTCTCGTACCGAACGACGGCGTCACTCATTTACCAATCCTACCAACGATCGGATCGGCAGCCTGACCATGTTTCCCGGATGTCTCCGGCCGACACGGGCCAGTGCCTGGATCGCTGACTTGCGGGGTTCGCCGGAGGCTCAGCCCCCGAAGACCTCGCGCAGGGTGACCGTGGTCAACCCCCGTTTCTTGAGCAGCGCTTGAAGGCGCGGCAATCCGCCCACCACCGTCGGCGTGTTGGCGTGGCCAACGACGATGCGCTGGGGCAGCAGCCACTTTCGCGCGTTCTTCACCATGGCGTCGGCGGTGATCTTCCCGTAGTCATCGAGCGAGCCGTACCACATGGTGATCTTCGGGTAGCCCAGGTCGGCGCAGATTCTGTCCGTGGTCGCGTCGCGGTACCCGTATGGCGGGCGCATGTAGGGCTTGCTGGTGATGCCCCACAGGCGCTGGATCAACTCGTCGTTTCGGCCGAGCTGGTCGGCGATCCCGGCCGCCGAGAGCTTGGTCAGATCCGGATGGCTCCAGGTGTGGTTGCCGATCTGCACCTGGCCGTTATGCACCAGTTTCCCGATGCGTTGGGCGTGCGTGGTCCATCCCTTATACATGCCGTTGATGAAGAATGTCAGCTTGGTGCCATGGCGCTCAGCCAAGCGGAGGTATCCGTCGATCACCTCGGCGCTGACCCCGTCGTCGATGGTGAGCGCGATCTTGTTCCCAGCGCCCGGGAGCGCGCCGAGCACGATTGGCGCGTCGAGCGAGCCTCGCTGGTCCGACGGCGCGCGACTGGGCGTCGACGGCGCCGACCGCGTCGCGGTGGGGGGCCGATCGGTCGGCGTCTCGCTGGGCTCAGTGCCGGTCGGGGTGGGGCTCGGCGGCGTCTTCGCGGTTGGCGCCGTCGGTCCCTCGGCCGTGGGCGCGGAGCTGTCGGCGGGGATCGCCGCCGCCGCGCATCCGGTCAGCGCCGCGGCGACCCCCGCCAGCGACACCGTTGAGGAGAGCAGGAAAGTGCGACGACGCACAAGCCCCAGTCTAACGAATCAGCGGCCATCAGTGGCGCATTGGAACCAATCGTGCGGGAAGGGTGATCAAGACAGGGCATGTCGCGCTCAGTCACGCCAGTCCCGCGAGGCGTCGCGGCCAGTCGCCGCCGTGCCCGATCAGCGTCGCGGCGCGCTCTTCGCCGTCGTCGGCCCGCTCGATGCGCACCTCCAGCCAAGCTGGGGCCAGGCGCTCGACCAGGCCGGCGCCCCACTCCACCACCGTCACCGAGTCGGCCACCTCGACGTCCAGGTCCAGATCGTCGACTTCGGCCAGCGAGCCGAGCCGGTAGGCGTCCACATGAACCAGCGGCAGCCGCCCGCCGGAGTGCGCCCGGGCGATCACAAAGGTGGGCGACACCACCCGGCCACTGACCCCCAGACCCGCCCCGATGCCCTGGGTGAGCGCCGTCTTGCCGGCACCCAGTGGCCCGTTGAGCACCACCAGGTCGCCGGCGCGCAGCACCCCGGCGAGCCGCTCGCCCAACGCGCGGGTGTCTTCGGCGGTGGGCAGCCGCAGCGTCGGGTGACCCGGCGCGGGATCCGGCGGGCGCAGCCCTGGATCCGGCGGGCGCGACGCGGGATCGGGGGGGCGCGGCCCTGGATCCGGCGGGCGCGGCGCGGGATCTGACGTGCCCGGGGCGGGGTCCCGCGGGCGCGGTGCGATCGGCCCGGCCGGCTTGCCCGGCCCGTGCCGCGGCCCGATCATTGCGGATCCCCGGCGAATGGCCGCCACCAGTGACGGAGCCGGCGGCGCGCGATGTCACGCAAGGTGTCCTCGATCAGCTCGGCGATCGGTTCGGTGACCAGCTGCGGGCGCTCCAGCAACGCGACGTGCCCACCGCGCGGGATCACCACAAAACTCGCCTTGGCGAGCTGCCCGGCCATCTCGACGCTGTGCGCGATCGGGGTCAGCAAGTCCTTGTCACCGCAGATGATCACCGTTCGGACACCGGCCAGGACGGGCAGCGCCGCTCGTCTGTCATGGCTCATCAGGGTTGGGTAGAAGTCCGCGATCACCTCGATGCGGGTGGCCGCGATCATCGCGTTCAGGTATTCCACCCGCGCCGGGTCGGCGTCGTCGCTGGCGAAGCTCAACCGACGGGTGATCACCCAGGCCAGGTCGGCGCCCAGCGCCCGGCTCCGTTCCACCAGCCCCGCGCCATGCCGGGCGCCGCGCAGCAGCAATGGCAGCAGCGGCGCGCGCAGCTTGGCGACCAACGACGGCAGCCCCAACGTGACGCCGCCGAGCTTTCCGGTGGAGGTCGACACCAGCACCACCCCGGCGACGCGGCGCGCGGTGAACAGCTCCGGCCGCGCCTGGGCCAGCGCCATCACCGTCATGCCACCCATCGAGTGCCCGACCAGGACCACCGGGCCGGTCGGCGCCAGCGCGTCCAGCACCGCGCTCAGGTCTTGGCCGAGCTGGTCGATGGTCGCCCGGGCCGGGTCACCGCGCTCGGAGCGGCCGTGCCCGCGCGGGTCGTAGAAGACCATCCGCAGCCGGTCGCCGAACCGCTGCGCCAAGGCTTGGCGCTGGAAATAGAAAATGCCCAGCGACAACGCGAAACCCGGGATGAACACGGCGGTCAGCGGCGCGTCGGCCGGTCCTGCCTCCTCGTACCACAGGCGCACGCCGTCGTCGGCGGTGACCGTGCCGCACCGGTCCACCGGCAGCGGCGCGAACCGTTCGGCCAGGTCCACCTGCTCGCGCCCGGTGGCCAACCGGCCGACCGCGACGGCGGTGGCGCCCACCCCGGCGGCCAACCCCGCCGCGCCGCCCAGCACCCCGGTGGCGATCTTCCAGCCGCTCACCGGCGGTGGCATGGCTCGCCTTGGTCGCGATACACCCTGGGCACCCGGGGGCCGAGCCGGGTCACGATCTCGTAGTGGATCGTGTCGGCGGCGTCAGCCCAGTCCTGCGCCGTCGGCTCACCGTCGTTTCCTGGCCCGAAGAGCACCACGGAATCGCCGGGCGCGGCTTGGTGATCACCGATGTCAACCACGAATTGGTCCATGCACACCCGTCCGCTGACGGTGAACCGCGCGCCGTTGATCATCACCGGGCCGCGGTTGCCGGCGTGGCGCGGTATGCCGTCGGCGTAGCCCAGCGGCACCAGGGCGAGCGTCGTGGCGCGCGCGGTGGTGTGGGTGTGCCCGTAGGAGACGCCCTCGCCGGCGCGGACCCGCTTGACCTGCGCCAGCTCGGCGCGCAGCGTCATCGCCGGGGTGAGCCCGAACCCCTGCCCCGGGATCGGGGACAGGCCGACCACCGCCACACCCGGCCGCACCAGGTCGAAGTGCGCCTCGGGCAGGGTCAGCGCGGCCGCCGAGTTGGCGATGTGCCGCACCTGCGGGGTGATCCCATGGCGGCCGGCGACCCCCAGCGCGTCCCGGAACGCGGCCAGCTGGCGGGCGATCACGGGATGGCCGGGCGCGTCGGCGAAGGCGAAGTGGCTCCACACGCCGACCGGCTCCACCTCGCCGGCGGCGCGCGCTTGGGCGACCGCGGCCAGCAGCTCGGGCCAGTCATCGACGTAGCAGCCGTTGCGCGACAACCCGGTGTCGATCTTCAGGTGGATCCGGGCCGGTTTTCCGGTTTCGCGCGCCGCGGCGGTGACCGCCGCCAGCGACCACGACCCGCCCACCGACAGGTCGACGCCGGCGCGCACCGCCGCGCGTACCGCCTCGCTCTCCGACGGGCTCCACAGCCAGGCGAGGGTCGGCGCGTCAAGCCCGGCCGCGCGCAGCGCCAGCGCCTCCTCGATCAGCGCCACCCCGAGCCAGCTCGCGCCGCCGGCCAGTGACGCGCGCGCGCACTCCAGCAGGCCGTGGCCGTACCCGTCCGCTTTGACCACCGCCATCACCTCCGCCGGGGTGGCGGACTTCAGCCGCGCGACATTGCCGCTGATCGCGGACAGGCTTACTTCGGCTTCGGCGTGAGGCATGCGGTTAGCTTCGCACGGTCCCGTTCAGCACGGCGTCGTAGACGACGCGTTTGGGCGTCCCGGCGGTCGCGGCCACCGACGCGATCGCCTCCTTGCGGGTCTGCCCGGTGGCCTGCGCGGCGGCCACCCGCGCGGCGAGATCGGCCGGACTGGGCGCCGCGGCCGGCGCGCCGCCCACCACGAGGGTGATCTCGCCGCGCGCCTCATCGCCCGCCCAGTCCACCAGCTCGCCCAGCGTCCCGCGCCGCACCTGCTCGTGCGTCTTGGTCAGTTCCCGGCACACCGCCGCCGGCCGGTCGGCGCCGAACGCGGCGGCCAGATCAGCCAGCGTGGCCGCCAGGCGGTGCGGCGCCTCGAAGAACACCAGCGTGCGCCGCTCGGCCGCCAGCGCGGCGAACGCGCGCTGACGCGCGCCCGGTTTGCGCGGCGGGAAACCCTCGAAACAGAACCGGTCCACGGCCAGCCCGGACACGGCCAGCGCCGCCGTCACCGCCGACGGGCCGGGCAGCACCGACACCGTCACGCCCTCGGCGATGGCGGCGCGGACCAGCCGATAGCCCGGATCACTGATCGCCGGCATGCCCGCGTCGGTGACCACCAGAACGTCCGCGCCGCCGCGCAGCTCGTCCAACAGCAGCGGCAGCCGGGCCGCCTCATTGCCGTCGAAGAAGGACAGCACCTGACCGGACGGCCGCACCCCCAATTGCGCGCACAGCCGACGCAGCCGACGGGTGTCCTCGGCGGCGATCACCGGGACGGCGGCGAGCGCCTCAATAAGTCGGGTCGAGGCGTCACGCGGATCGCCCAACGGGGTCGCCGCGAGCAGCACCCGCCCGGGATCGATTCGAGGCTCCGGCATGCTCATTACCCGCCCATCGCTGTGACGCTGATGCTCGCACCCTACGATCGGCGACGTGACGGTGCACGCGCAGACGGCTCCGGAGGGGGGCTCGGGCGGGCTCGACGCGCCCGCTCCCGACATCGTCGCGCCGGTCGCCGTCCCGCCAGCCGCCGGCTCGCCCGACGCGACCGCGCCCATCGGCCTGGCCCGGGCCGCCGTTCTTGACGTCGCCGCATTGGGCGACCCGGTGCCAGCCGCAACG
>WQZC01000048.1 GCA_009780925.1 Actinomycetes bacterium
CCGCTGCCCTCACGCCAAGCCTGTTCCCTGTCGTCGCCGCGAGCGCTGGCACCGCGAGCGCTGGCGCCGGCACCGCTGTGTCCGAAAGCGTCATCGCCGGTATCGCGGTTGCCGGTATCGCCGCAGTTGCCGGTGCCGCCGTCGGCGCCGTCGGCGCCGTGCGCGCGGTCGGTGTCATGGGCGCGGTCTGGGCCTCGGGCGTCGCAACCGCCCGGAGTGTGGGTCGGCTCTTTGGGGTCGGCGGGTTTCGGGGTTCGCGCGGCGCGCGTGGCTCGTCGGTCGTCTCGCGGCTGGTTGTCCGGTCCGGGCGCGCTGTCGGCCGGGTTGGGCGGGCCCCAGCCGTGCCAGCTGGTCGGGTCGAACCGGCGATCGGCCGCGCGAGCAGTTGTACCCGCTCCGGTGGTCGCGTTCCCGCTGGTGGCGCGTTGGGTGATGCGTTCGACGAGCAGGTCGGCCATCACCTGGCCTCGGGACCGCAGGTCGCCCTGCGCCCGCAGCCGATCGGCGCACACGCCCAGCGCGACATGTGCCGCGACTCCTTGCGCCACCGGCAGCAGCGCCGTCAAGTAGGTCATCGTGTCCGGGGCCGGCCGCAACGTCACACACCGCTCCGATTCCGCCCGCCGCCGCCGCTTGACCAGCGCCCCTGGATCCAACCGGGACGCCAACTTGACCGCCTCGCCGACCACCGCCCGATCCGACAGGCCCGAGAACCCCGCCGGGTCAGCGGCCAGCGCCGCGTCCACCGCCAGCCGGTCAGCCAGCGACAGGCACGCTGTCTCCCGCGCCAGCAGGCTCATCCGCCGCTCGCTCACCAGGCCGGCGTCGAAGGCAGCCATCGCGTGCGGCAGCTCGTGCGCGATTCGGGCCAGCGACAGGCGTCGCCGCCCCTGGAACGGCGACATTCGCCGGGCCAGCGCGACCTGCTCGCCAACCCCCCGGCCCAGGCGCTCCGCCGGGACCCCGGCTTCGCCCTGAGCGGCCCGCTCCGCCTTGTCGAACTCGGCCGTCAGCCTGGTCTGGCGCGCCCGCGCCGCGCACGCCAGCACCTCCAGCGCCCGGATCTGGTCGATCATCCCCGCGCGCCCCGACGGCACCGGCGCGCCGCCAAGCGCCCGCGTCAGCAAGGCGATCTGACCGGCGAGGGCGTCGGCACCTGCCAGCGGGTCGGAACCCGCCAGCGCCTCCGGGCCCGTCAGACCGTCAAGGCCCGTCAGACCGCAGCAGCCGGCCACGGCGTGCGTGCCGACCACGGCGTCCGTGCCCGCAAACGCGTCAGGGCCGGGCGAGGAATGCGGGGCAGCGAGCCGGCGCGTCGACCAGCCCGCCTCCGCTGGCGCTGTCTGGCCGGTCACGGCCCCACCCCCCGGGTATTCGAACGTTTGTTCGAGTTTATCAGCCCGGGCCCACCACGTCAAACCCCGCCGAGCAGACCCAGCCGCGCCCTGCCTGCGGCCGCCCTGCCCGCAGCCCCCAACAACAGTGATCAAAACGCGTGTGAGCCAACTCTCTTGGCCGAAACGCCTCTTGATCAAGGCGGGAACCGCTGCGGCGGCCCGTGAACCCTCCGACCATGCGATCCGCTCCACGACGGTGGCACCACGCGGCTGATGCCGGACGGCCCTCGTACACGCGGCGTGCGATCATGGCAGCCGGTCGCAATTCCACGGCGCTAGGGGCAGCGGGAGGCAACAGTGCAGGCTCGCGGCGCGGGCGTGGCGCTGGGCGTGCTGTCCGCCGTCACTTTCGGCACCTCCGGCTCACTCGCCGAGGCGTTGGAGGCCGGCGGCTGGTCGCCGGGGGCCGCCGTGATGGCCCGGATCGGCATCGCCGCGCTCGTGCTCACCCCGCCCGCGATCCGGCAGATGCGGGGCCGCTGGCGACTCGCGCGGGCCGGCCTGCCGGCGATCGGTGGGTACGGCCTGCTCGCCATCGCCGCGCCTCAGGTCTGCTACTTCAACGCCGTCGAGCACGTGACGGTGGGTATCGCGCTGCTGCTGGAGTACTCCGGCCTGCTGTTCGTGGTCATCTGGATGTGGCTGCGGCATGGGCAGCGACCGACCCGGCTCACCGCGGTCGGCATCGCGCTCGCCGTGGTCGGCCTGGTGCTGGTGCTCAACCTCACCGGCGCGCAGCGCGTCGCGCCGGCCGGGATCGCCTGGGGCCTGGGCGCCGGCGTCGGGCTGGCCTGCTACTTCGTCATCTCCGCGCACACGCACGCGCTGCTGCCACCGTTGGCCATGGCGTGGAGCGGCCTGGCGGTCAGCGCCGTGGCGCTGACCGCGGCCGGCCTGGTCGGCGCGCTGCCGATGCGCGCCAACACCGCCGCCGCGGACTTCAACGGCCACCGCGTGCCCTGGTGGGCACCGGTGCTCGGGCTCTCCCTGGTCGCCGCCGTGGTCGCCTACACGGCCGGGATCGGGGCCGCCCGCCGGCTCGGTGCCCGGCTCGCCTCATTCGTCGGGTTGCTCGAGGTGCTCGCCGCAGTGCTGTTCGCTTGGGCGCTGCTCGGCCAGCGGCCGACCGTGACGCAAGGTATCGGCGGCATCGTGGTGCTGGCCGGGATCGTGGCGGTCCGCGCCGGCGAGCCGGACCGCGCACCTGCCTAGCCAGACGGAGGGCCGGGTCGGCAAATGTCCAGGCCGGGCATTGTCACCAGACATGGCATTGCGCGCGCAACCAGGCTTCGTCGCCAGGCGTCCGACGCTGCCGCCAGCCGTCAGGGCCGGCCGCCACGCCGGGCGCGCAGCCGCGCCAGCGCCTCCTCCAGGATGGCCGCGCCGTCCTCTTCGCTGCGCCGTTCCTTCACATACGCCAAATGGGTCTTGTACGGCTCGGCGTGCGGCACCTCCGGCGGGGCCGACGACTCCCGACCCGCCGGCAGGCCGCACCGCGGGCAGTCCCAGGTGTCCGGCAGCACCGCGTCCAGCGCGAACGCCAGGTGCACCTCGTGCCTATGCGCGCAAAAGAACGACACCAGTTGTCGTGGCGCGCTGTCGCCGCGCTCGTTCTCACCGGTGGGACCCGCGCCCACCCGGCTGCCGCGGATCGCGTTGCCACCCGCCACGCTGATGTCTCCTTACCGCGCTGATCTGACTTGTGTGCGGCGCCCCAAAGAGATTAGGAGTTCTTGTACAGCAGGCCCAGCCCGATGATGCAGATCGCCCACAGCACACCACCGATGATGGTGATGCGATCCAGGTTCCGCTCCACCACCGAGGAGCCGGACAGGTTCGAGTAGAACGACCCGCCGAACATCGAGGACAGCCCGCCGCCCTTGCCGCGGTGCAGCAAGATCAGGACGATCAGGATCAAGCTCACCACGATGAGCACGATGGACAACGCGAGAATCATGACAGCTGGCCGGCCTTCGTCGTCGGATAGTCATACACAGTTTAACTGCCCTGGCCCGCGGCGCCGCGTGGCGCTACGAACCAGGGCAGTCGAACCTGTCGGGCGGGTGGAAATCCAGCCAGGCTAGCCGCCGATCGCCGCCGCGCAGATCGCGGCGAAGTCGGCGCCGTCCAGGCTGGCGCCGCCGACCAATGCTCCGTCCACATCGGCCTCGGCCATGATCTCCGCGGCGTTGGAGCCCTTCACCGAACCGCCGTAGAGGATCCGCGTCGCGGCGGCCAGTTCCGGCGAGAACAGCTCGGCGAGCCGGCGGCGGATCGCGCCGCACACCTCCTGCGCGTCGGCGGGGGTGGCCACCTTGCCGGTGCCGATCGCCCACACCGGCTCGTAGGCGACGACCACCGCGCCGGCCTGCTCGGCCGACAGCCCGGCGAACGCGCCGTCCAGCTGCGCCAGGGTGTGCTCCAGGTGCTGGCCCGCCTCGCGCACCGCGAGCGGTTCGCCGACGCACACGATCGGCGTCAACGAGTGCCGCAGCGCGGCCTTGGCCTTGGCGTTGACCAGCGCGTCGTCCTCGCCGTGGTACTGGCGGCGCTCGGAGTGCCCGACGACGGCGTAGCCGCAGCCGAGCTTGGCCAGCATCGCGCCGCTGACCTCGCCGGTGAACGCGCCCGCGTCGTGCGCGGACACATCCTGCGCGCCGTAGCCCATGGCCAGCTGGTCGCCGTCCACCGCCGTCTGCACCGAGCGCAGGTCGGTGAACGGCGGCAGCACCACCACGTCGACCGCCGCGAACTGCGCCGCGGTCAGGCTGAAGGCGATCTTCTGCACCAGGGCGATGGCCTCAAGATGGTTGAGGTTCATCTTCCAGTTGCCGGCCAGCAGCGGCTTGCGGCCGGTCGGCTGGGGACTCACTGCGCCCCCAGCACGGCCAGACCGGGCAGGGTCTTGCCCTCCAGGTACTCCAGCGACGCGCCGCCGCCGGTGGAGATGTGGCCGAACGCGTGCGCGTCCAAACCGAGCTTGCGCACCGCCGCCGCCGAGTCGCCGCCGCCGACCACGGTCAGCCCGGAGGTGGCCGCGATCGCCTCCGCGACGCCCTTGGTGCCGGCCGAAAACTGGTCGACCTCGAACACGCCCATCGGCCCGTTCCAGAACACCGTGCGCGCCGGGGCCAGCTCGGCCGCGAACGCGCGCACCGTCGCCGGGCCCACGTCCAGGCCCATCTGATCGGCCGGGATCGCGTCGGCGGCCACCACGCGGGTGGGCGCCTCGGCGGAGATCTCCGGGGCGACCACGATGTCCACCGGCAGCACGATCTTGTCCGGCGCGGACGCCAGCAGCGCGCGGCAGGTCTCGATCTGGTCCTCTTCCAGCAGCGAGCCGCCGACGGTGTGCCCCTGCGCGGCCAGGAACGTGTAGCACATCCCGCCGCCCACGAGCAGCTTGTCCACCTTCGGCAGCAGCGCGTTGATCACGGCCAGCTTGTCGGAGACCTTGCTGCCGCCGAGCACCACCAGGTACGGGCGCTCGGTGTCGGTGGTCAGCCGGCGCAGCACCTGAACCTCGTCGCGGACCAGGTCGCCCAGGTAGTGCGGCAGCATGGTGGCCACGTCGTAGACCGAGGCGTGCTTGCGGTGCACCGCGCCGAAGGCGTCGTCGATGTACGCCCCGCCGTCGTCCTCGCCGCCGGTGAGCTGGGCCAGGCTGCGCGCGAACGCCTCGCGCTCGGCGTCGTCCTTACTCGTCTCGCCGGCGTTGAACCGGACGTTCTCCAGCAGCAGCAGGCCGCCGTCGGGCAGCCCGTCGGCCAGCAACCGGGCGCTCTCCCCGACCGTGTCCAACGCGAACTCCACCGGACGGCCGAGCAGCTTGGACAGCCGGTTGGCCACCGGCCGCAGCGAGTACTTCGGGTCCGGCTCACCCTTGGGTCGGCCCAGGTGCGCGGCCACGAGCACCCGCGCGCCGCCGTCGAGCAGCTTGGTCAGCACCGGCAGCGAGGCGCGGATGCGCAGGTCGTCGCTGACCTGGCCGTCGCTGAGCGGCACGTTCAGGTCGCAGCGCACCAGCACGCGTCGGCCGCGCACCCCTACCTTGAGCAGATCGTCGACAGTCCGCATCACAACGACGCGCCGACGAGCTCAACCAGGTCGATCATGCGGTTGGAGTAGCCCCACTCGTTGTCGTACCAGCCGACGACCTTGACCAGCGTGTCGCTGACCTTGGTCAGGCCGGCGTCGAAGATGCACGACGACGGGTCGGTGACGATATCGCAGGAGACGATCGGGTCCTCGGTGTAGGTCAGGTAGCCGCGCAGCGCGCCCTCGGCCGCCGCCCGGTAGGCCGCCTTGATCTCGTCCACGCTCGCCGCGCGGGCCAGGGTGACGGTCAGGTCGGTGGCCGAGCCGGTGGGCGTCGGCACCCGCACCGCGTACCCGTCCAGCTTGCCCTTCAGCTCCGGCAGCACCAGGCCGATCGCCTTGGCCGCGCCGGTCGAAGTGGGCACGATGCTCAGCGCGGCGGCGCGCGCCCGGCGCAGGTCCTTGTGCGGCGCGTCGAGCAGGTTCTGGTCGCCGGTGTAGGCGTGGACGGTCGTCATCAGACCGCGCACGATGCCCCACTCGTCGTGCAGCACCTTGGCCAACGGGGCCAGGCAGTTGGTGGTGCAGGAGGCGTTGGAGATGATGGCGTGGTTCGCCGGGTCGTACTTGTCATGGTTGACGCCCATGACGATGGTGATGTCCTCGTCGGTGGCCGGCGCGGAGATGATGACCTTCTTCGCCCCGCCCGCGAGGTGCTTGCGCGCCTCCGCGCCCTTGTTGAACCGACCGGTGGACTCGATCACGATGTCGACGCCCAGTTCCTTCCACGGCAGCGCCGCGGGATCGGTCTCCGCGAGCATCTTGATCGCCGCGTCGCCGACGTGGATGACGTCGCCCTCGACATGCACTGGGCGGTCCAGCCGACCCAGGACGCTGTCGTACTTCAACAGGTGCGCCATGGTCTTGATGTTGCCCAGATCGTTGGCGGCCACCAGTTCCAGGTCAGCGCCGGAGGCCAGCGCGGCCCGGTAGAAATTGCGCCCGATACGGCCGAAGCCATTGATACCGACTCGAACAGTCACTGCTTAAGCTCCCTTGCGTCCATGTGGGCAATAACACCCGCGGACCGCGGGGACCCACGTCCAAACCCTATCGCGTCCGATGTGCGGCGGCTCGATCACGGTGCCGACGGCGCGGCGGCTGGCGCGGCGGCGCGGCGACGGCGGGCGCGCCGGCGAGCGGGCGCGCGAACGCTACGGCCCGAGCATCTCCGGCGTGACCGCGGACTCGGTGTCCGGGACGCCCAGCGCGACGGCGCGTTTGTCGGCCATCGCCAACAACCGGCGGATCCGCCCGGCCACCGCGTCCTTGGTCATCGGCGGGTCGGCCAGCGCGCCCAACTCCTCCAGTGACGCCTGCTTGTGCGCCAGGCGCAACTGTCCCGCCTGCAACAGGTGCTCCGGGGCGTCCGCGCCCAGAATCTCCATCGCCCGCTCGACCCGCGCGCCAGCCGCCACCGCGGCCCGCGCCGAGCGGCGCAGGTTGGCGTCGTCGAAGTTGGCCAACCGGTTGGCGGTGGCCCGCACCTCGCGGCGCATCCGCCGCTCCTCCCAGGCGAGCACGCTCTGATGCGCGCCGATGCGGGTCAGCAGCGCCCCGATCACCTCGCCGTCGCGAACCACCACCCGGTCCGCGCCGCGCACCTCGCGGGCCCGCGCCGCCACCCCCAGCCGACGCCCCACTCCCACCAGTGCCAGCGCCGCCTCGGCGGACGGACAGGTGATCTCCAGCGCGCACGCCCGGCCCGGCTCGGTCAGCGAGCCGTGCGCCAGGAACGCGCCCCGCCAGGCCGCCTCGGCGTCAGCGATCCCCCCGGCGACGACCTGATGCGGCAGGCCGCGCACCGGGCGCCCGCGCAGATCCACCAGCCCGGACTGGCGCGCCAATCCCTCGCCGTCCTGCGTCACCCGCACCAGGTAGCGGCTGCCCTTGCGCAACCCACCCGCCGCGATCACATGCACCTGCGAGGGGTAACCGAACACCTCGTCGATCTCGCGACGCAGCCGACGGGCCACCGACCCGGTGTCCAACTCGGCCTCCACCACGATGTGCCCGGCGATCAGGTGCAGCGCCCCGGCGAAGCGCAGCATGGTGGCCACCTCGCAGCGGCGCGAGCTGAGCCGGGGGACCAGCACCCGGCTCAGCTCGTCCTTGACGGTCGCGGTCATCGCCATCGGGCTGCCTTTCTATCCGAGGTGAAGATTAGCCCGCCGCGCCAGCGCCGGCCGCCGCTTCACGGTACGCCGCCGCGAGCCGCGCCGGATCATGCTGCGCCGGGTCGTCGTCGGCGGCGAGCCGGGCCAGCACCAGGCGCGCGCCAACCTCTTCGGCGTAGCGGAGCAACGGCCGGGGGTCGGACACCGCGTCCAGGTCGGCCACGATCGCGTCCGGGCGCAGTCCGCCCTGCGCGCGCGCGTGCTGATCGAGCACCCGCAGCAGCTCCACCGGGGAGAAGCCGTCCGTCTCCCCCACCTGCGGCACCAGATTGATCGCCACCACCACGGTGGCGTCGGTGCTGGTCAGCGCGTGGCCGAGCTCATGCAACAGCAGGTGCGGGATGACCGAGGTGAACCACGACCCCGGTCCCAGCACCACCAGGTCCGCCTCGCGCACCGCGTCCACGGCGGCCGCGCAGGACGGCGCGCCCGGCGGCAGCAGCTGCACCTCGCGCACCCGCCCCGGGGTGGCGGCGATCGACGACTGGCCACGGATCCGCCTGGTGCGCACCGGGTCGTCCGGGTCGAAGCGGTCCACCTCGGCGATCAGATCCAGCGGCACCGGGCTCATCGGCAGCACCCGCCCGACCGCGCCCACCAGCGCCGCGATCTCCGCCAGCGCCGCCACCGGGTCATCCATCCGCTCCAGCAACCCGGTCAGCACCAGGTTGCCCACCGGGTGGCCGGCCAGCACCCCGGTCCCGCCGAAGCGGTGCTGCAGCAGCTCGGCCCACAGTTGATGCGCCGGCGCGTCACCGGCCAGCGCCGCCAGCGCCATCCGCAGGTCGCCCGGCGGCAGCACCTTCAGCTCACGCCGGATCCGCCCCGAGGAGCCACCGTCGTCGGCCACGGTCACGATCGCGGTCAGCTCCCCGGTGAGCCGGCGCAACGCGGTGAGCGAGGCGCGCAACCCGTGCCCGCCCCCCAAAGCTACAGCCTTCAGTCCGTTTTGTTCTTTCACGTTATCCCCGCTTCAGGGACGGTTGGGAAGGGCGCACGCGCAGGGATCAAGCCTGACCGCCCGGAGCGGGTGCCCTTCCCAACCATCACGGATTACCCTCACTCCCGGCCCAGGTCCCGGTGGATCACCGCCGCGCGGATCCCCATCCCACGCAGCCGCTCGCCGAGCAGCTCGGCGATCACCACCGAGCGGTGCTTTCCGCCGGTGCACCCCACCGCCAACGTCAGGTAATGCTTGCCCTCCCGGGTGTACCCCGCGCCGATGATCTCCAGCAGCTCGCCGTAGCGGGCGACGAACTCCCCCGCGCCCTCCTGCGCCAGCACGTAGTCGCGCACCTCGCTCGTCTGCCCGGTCAGCTCGCGAAGCTCCGGGATCCAAAACGGGTTGGGCAGGAACCGCGCGTCCACCACCAGGTCCGCGTCCACCGGCAACCCGTACTTGAACCCGAACGAGACCACCGAGGCGCGCAGCACCGGGCGCCCCTCCAGATCACCGCCGGTCGCGAACGCCGACTCGAGCTCGCGGCGCAGCGCATGCACCGACCGATCCGAGGTGTCCAGCACGATGTCGGCCTCACCGCGCAACCCCTCCAGCAACCGGCGCTCAGCCGCGATGCCATCCACCAGCCGCCCGTCGCCCTGCATCGGATGCGGCCGGCGGATGTTCTCGAACCGGCGCACCAACACCTCGTCGCGCGCCTCCAGGAACAGCACATGCGGGCGCAGCCCCCGGTTGACCAGATCGATGATGGTGTCGCGCAGGTCGGCCGAGAAGGCCCGGCTGCGCACATCCATCACCACCGCGATCCGGGTGACCTGTCCCTGGGTGCGGCTGCCCAACTCGACCATGGTGGCGATCAGCTCGGGGGGAAGATTGTCCACCACGAAGTAGCCCAGGTCCTCCAGGCACTTGGCCGCCGTGCTGCGGCCGGCGCCGGAAAGCCCGGTCACCAGCACCGTGTCCAGCGCGCCGCGCGCCGCGCCCTGGCCGGCGGGGTTGCCGTCGCCGGGGTTCTCCTCGGCCGGGTTCCCGCCCGCGGGCTGGACCGCTGGATCGTCGCTCGCGCCGGCGGACGGCTCATCGATGGCTGGCATGTCACCCATCTTCCCCCAAACGAGCCCAGTCGCGCGCGACTCATTGGGACAGATCGCGCGCGTGGTCCGCCGATCGCTCAGCCGCCTGGCGGCATGGGGCCGAGGTTGTTCGCCGGGTCCAGTCCCGGGATCACGTCGTCGGACTGAACGAAGTTGCCGTCACCGGTGTTGTACGTGTAGGTCATGGTGTCGTCCAGCAGCACCGGCGCGCCATCGCTGCCCTCGAAATACGACTTCTGGCTTATCGAGTTGTCCCAGCCCGCCAGCACGGAGCTGTTGGCGCCGTTGCGGGCGTCGATGGTGGATTGGTAGTCCTGCTGGCTGGACTGGCTGATCTGCTGCGCCTGCGCCTGCAACGCCTGCTCGTTCGCCTTCCAGTTCTGCATTATCTGGTCCATCTTTTGCTTCGCGATCTGCGCCGACACCGCGTTTGTCGCGTTCGTCCACTGTTGATTGATTATCAAGTTGCTCATGAAGAGCCGGGCCGGGTCGCTCTTCGGGTCAAACTTGCCCTGTTCCGCGAGGTAATAGGTGACCCCCAGAACGACCCACAAAGCGTTGGTCGTGGGCAGTATTCCACCGGGGTTGTAGCTATAGGTGATCGTTCCCGCCGCGCGCATGATGATCGGCATGACGGTCGCCTTGTACGTCGCGCCGTTCGTGCTGAACGACATGTCGACGTAGGCCCCGCTGACCGTGACCTGCGTCTTCACCATCTGCCCCTGCTGGGCCCAGGCCTGGTTCCACATATCGTCGTTCTGGCTGAAGGCCTGCTGCTGGGCGGCCTGCATCGCCTGCAACGTCTGCAGATCCGTGCCGCTCGGCTGGTTGACCTGCGACACCTGCCCGGTCACGCCAACATATTGGTTCATAAAGTCAGCCGCGTACACATCGGCCGATTCATACTGTTTGACCGGCGCGAGCAGGACCGTGTCCCATCCGTCGACGTTGTTGTAGGTGTTCTCCGAATACGTCATGGCCGACACGAAGCCGACCCGCTGGTTCCCGTCGGGCGAGTTGATGCTGAAATCGATGACGGCGGGCGCCCCCTCGCTCTGCCCGCTCCAGTTCACCTGCCCGCCGACCTGCCAGCCGGCCGGCATCACTGAGCGCACCGCCTCGCAGCCCAGCGCCGTGTCGGTCAGCGCCGCGCGGTTGTACTGCACCGCAGTGCCGTCGTCGAGCATCTGCTGCAAGCTCTTGTCGCCGCCGCCGGCCTGGGTGGGACTCGGCCGCCCACCGCCCTGGCCCGGCTGTCCGGTGCTCCCGCCCACCCCGGGCAGGTTCCAGCCTCCTTGCGCGCCCCCCGCGCCCTGCCCGCCGGCCGCACCCGGCGGCATCGGCAGGTCCCCACAGCCAGCCAGCGTCAACGCGGACAACGCAAGCGCGGAAACAATGGCGATCACTTTGTTGCGCATAGGTCACATCCACCTTTCACGTGGCTATGTCCATCCGTGGCTTGCGGTGTCGCCTTGACCCGGCACGCGACACGCGACTGGCGCGCTCCCGCCGACCGAGCCCCTCTCCGCGCCCGCCCGAAGTCAGCCCCAACACAGCCCCGGGACAGTCGCGTCGTAGTCCACCCAAGCCGGGAGGATATACCCGCGCCAAGTCACCTGAAGCCCCTGCCACACCCATCCGAAACCCGGGGCACGCACCCCGAAACCCGGGGCACGCACCCGCAACCCGGGTCACGCACCGGAAGCCCGCGGCACGCACCGGAAGCCCGGGGCACGCACCCGTGATGATGTCGACCAAACCGCAGCATTCCTGCGTTCTCGCCGACATCATCAATCAACAAGCACTTCCCCGGTGGTGACGTTGACCGCTGGCCCGCTCGGGCGCTCGCCCAGCGCGGCGACGATCGCCTCGGCGATGCGCCGGCCAATCCCCGGCACCGCCGTGATCGCGTCGACGTCGGCCGCGCGCAGCTTGCGCAGCGAGCCGAAGCGCGCCAGCAGTGCCGCGCGGCGGGCCTCCCCCAGACCAGGGATGCCGTCCAGCGCGGAGGCGGTCATCGACTTGGACCGCTTCTGCCGGTGGTAGGTGATCGCGAACCGGTGCGCCTCGTCGCGCACCCGCTGCAATAGGTACAGCGCCTCCGAGCCGCGCGGCAGGATGGTCGGATACTCCTGCCCCGGCTCCCACACCTCCTCCAGCCGCTTGGCCAACCCGATCAGCGCGAGGCCAACGACCCCCAGTTCGTCCAGGACTCGCTGCGCGGCGGCCACCTGCGGCGCGCCGCCATCCACCACCAGCAGATTGGGCGGGTAGGCGAACCGGCGCGGGCGCCCGGTGATCGGATCGGCACCTGGCGACACCACCCCCGCGCCGGGTGGGCGCGCGCCGTCGGCTGGCGGGCGCGCATCTGGAGCGAGCGGGCCGCCCTCCCCGATTGGCGTGTCGGCGCTCCCGTCCTGCTGATGGGCGAACCTGCGGCGCACCACCTCGGCGATCCAGTCGGTGTCCGCGACGCCGCCGCGCATCGCGAACCGTCGATACTCGCCGCGCCGGGCCAGCCCGTCCTCGAAGACCACCATGGAGGCGACCACATCGGTGCCCTGCACGTGGCTGATGTCGAAGCATTCGATGCGCAGCGGCGCCTCCGCCAAGCCCAGCGCCTCCTGCAGCTCGGCTAGGGCGCGCGATCGCGCGGTCAAGTCGGAGGCCCGTTTGAGCTTGTGCTGGGCGAACGCCTGCTCGGCGTTGCGCGCCACCGTCTCCAGCAGGGCGCGCTTGTCGCCGCGCCGGGGCACCCGCAACGCCACCCGGGCGCCACGGCGGGCGGTGAGCCACTGCGCCAGCACGGCGGCGTTCTCTGGCAGCTCGGGCACCAGGATCTCGCGCGGGATGCCCGCGCCGCCGTCGCCATCGCCATCGCCGGCAGCGCGGCCGGCTCCCCCGCGCTTGCCCGCGCCGCCGCCGTCGCCGTCCGTGGCACCGCCACCACCGCTGTCGGCGCGATCGCCACCGGCGCCATCGCCCCGGCCGGCCGTCACCCCCTCCCCACGGTGCCCGCCGGCCACGTCCAGGCCGTAGCACTGCGCCACGAACTGCTCCACCAACTCGCCGATGCTCATCGCGCCGTCCACCGCCGCCGCCGTGTCGATCACCCAGCCGCGTTGGCCGCGCACCCGACCGCCGCGCACGTGGAACACCTGCACCGCGGCCTCGAATTCGTCTCGCGCGAAGGCCACCACGTCGGCGTCGGTACCGTCGCCGAACACCACCGCCTGCTTCTCCAGCGCGCGCCGCAGCGCGTCCAAGTCATCCCGCAACCGCGCCGCCCGCTCGAACTCCAGCGCCGCGCTCGCCGCGCGCATCTGCCGCTCCAGCCGCTTGACCAGCTGATCGGTCCGCCCGGCCATGAACTCGCAGAAGTCCTCCACGATCGCCCGGTGCTGCTCGGCGCTGACCCGGCCCACACACGGGGCGGAGCATTTGTCGATGTAGCCGAGCAGGCACGGGCGCCCGATCTGGCCGGCCCGCCGGAACACCCCTTGGCCGCACGTGCGCGCCGGGAACACCCGCAGCAGCAGGTCCAGTGTCTCGCGGATCGCCCACGCGTGGCTGTACGGTCCGAAGTAACGCACCCCCTTGCGTTTCGGCCCGCGCATCACCTGCAGACGCGGGAACTCCTCGCCCAAGGTGACCGCCAACGACGGGTAGGACTTGTCGTCGCGGTAGCGCACGTTGAAACGCGGGTCGAACTCCTTGATCCAGCTGTACTCCAGCTGCAGCGCCTCCACCTCGGTGCGCACCACGGTCCACTCCACGCTCGCCGCGGCGGTGACCATCTGCCGGGTGCGCGGGTGCAGCGCCGCGAGGTCCGCGAAGTACGAATTGAGCCGCTGGCGCAGCGATTTCGCCTTGCCGACGTAGATCACCCGGCCGTGCGGGTCGCGGAACTTGTACACCCCCGGCTCAACCGGGATGGCGCCCGGCGCGGGGCGGTAGGTGGACGGGTCGGGCACCCCTTGACGCTAGCGCCC
>WQZC01000049.1 GCA_009780925.1 Actinomycetes bacterium
AGGGTTGGCGACGCGCGCCGCGCCCGCCCCGACGACCCGATCGAGTCGCTCGCCCCTGCGGTCGATCGGGCACGCCGCCAGTTGATGAAACGGCTATCCCAGGCGGCCGGACCCAACGGCGCCGACGCGGACCTGCACCGCGCGCGCAAGGCGGGCAAGCGCGCCCGCTACGCCGCCGAGGTGCTTGCCAGCGAACTCCCCGCCGCTGCGGCAACCGCCACCGCAACCGCCACCGCAGCCACCACCGACGAGGCCACCACCGACGAGGCGCCCGCCGTCGGTTTGGCCCGCCGCCTGACGCGGCTGCAGGACATCCTCGGCGAGTTCCAGGACAGCGTGATCGTCGCCACGATGGCGCGCGAACTGGCGGACGAGGCACGCGCGCGCGGCCACGGCACCCAGGCCTTCGGCGCGTTGCTGGCGATCGAACAGCAGCGCCAGCGGCGGTGCCGTGCCGCGGCCCGGCAGTTCTGGGTCGAGGAGATGACTCCGGCCGGTGGCGACGAATGAGGACCGACCAGCCGCCCGCAGCCGGCCTGCGCCACCGCGTCGCGGGGAAAGCGCGACACCCGACCAGCGCTCAGTCGGCTCCTTTGAGGCGCCGGCCCAGCGCGCGGCGCACCTCCCGGTCGGCGTCTCGTCGGGCCAGGTCCTGGCGCTTGTCGTAGGCTCGCTTGCCGCGCGCCAGGGCGAGCTCCACCTTCACCCGGCCGTCGGAGAAGTACAGCGACAGCGGCACCAGGGTGAGCCCGCTCTCCTTGGTTTTGCCGACCAGTCGGATGATCTCGGACTTGTGCATGAGCAGCTTGCGCACCCGTCGCGGCTCATGGTTGGTCCAGCTGCCTTGCTCGTACTCGGGTATGTGCACGTTGCGCACGAACACTTCGCCCGCGTCGATGGTGGCGAACCCATCGGTTAGCGACGCCCGGCCCATCCGCAGCGACTTGACCTCGGTCCCGGTGAGGGCGATGCCCGCCTCAAAAGTGTCCAGAATCAGATAGTCATGGTGCGCCTTGCGGTTGCGGGCGATGACCTTCCGGCCGCCGGCGCGGTTGCTGGAGCGCGGCTGCTGCCCCGGCCTCGACGAGCCGGCGGGCCTCGGCGCGGTCGGCACCGCTACAACCGAACGTAGAGGCGCAACGTGATCCACGAGATCAGCGCCGTCAGCACGATGCCGACCAGCACGCCAAGCCCGCCCCAGGTCATCACGTCGGCGACGCCGAGCGTCGGCATCAACCCATTCTTGACCGGCCCGTGGAAGAGCCGGCCGAGGACGAGCGCCACCCCGGCGGCGTCCAGCACCAAAGCGAGTATCCCGCCAATCACCGCGGAGATGATCGCCTCGATCATGAACGGCAGTTGCGTCATCACCCGCGAGGCCCCCACCAAGCGCATGATGTTCGTCTCAACCCGCCTTTGCGCGGCCGCCACTTGAATCGTCATCGCCACCAGGATCGCAGCGCACACCATAATCATCAACGCCACCACGATCGACAGCAGCCGGACCGCCCCGAATATGAGCAACGTGGATTTGAGGCTCTCGTCCTCATTTTGCACCTGGCGCACGCCCCCAAACGCGTTGTACTTCGCCAGGAACGGCGCATAGCCGGTCTTGATATCACGAAGCTTCACCGCGAACGACGCCGGGAATGTGTTTGGGCCGGCCAGGGCGGCCTGCCCCTTGGGCAGCGCCTGGGTGGCCCGCTTGATCGCTTGCTCATCGTTGATGAACGTGAATGACCGCACCAGCGGGTCGGTGGACAGCGCTTGCCGCAACGCATCGGTCTCGGCCGCAGTGTACTTGGCTTGGCAGGCGTTCTGCGCGTTGTCCGGGACCGCCGGTAGGTGTTTCATGCACAGAAACACTTGAATGGAGAGCTTGCTCTGCCACATATTGTTGTACTTGGTTATGTATCGGTTGGTGAGCAGGGCGGCGCCCAGAAATCCCAACGAGATGGCCGTGGTCAGCACGAGCGCGACCGCCATCAGTACATTGCGTCGCATGCCACTTGCGACACCGGACAGAACAAAATTCGCGCGCATGATTCCCTAACCTGGTCCCCGGGCCTAGCGGCCGACGCCATAGACGCCGCGCGCTTGATCGCGCACGACCCGGCCGACGTCCAACTCAACGACCCGCCGGCGCATCGCGTCAACGATGTTGTTGTCGTGGGTGGCCATCACCACCGTGGTGCCCGTTCGGTTGATGCGTTCCAGCAGGTTCATGATGCCGTGGCTGGTGTCCGGGTCCAGGTTGCCGGTGGGCTCGTCGGCCAGCAGCACGAGCGGGCGGTTCACGAAGGCCCGGGCGATCGCCACCCGCTGCTGCTCGCCGCCGGACAGCTCGTTCGGCAACCGCAGCGCCTTGCCCTGCAGCCCGACCAGCTCCAGCACCTCGGGCACCGTGCGCTTGATCGTCCGCTGCGGTTTGTTGATCACCTCAAGGGCGAACGCGACATTGTCGTAGACGTTCTTCTTTGGCAGCAGGCGGAAGTCCTGAAAGACGCAGCCCATCTTGCGCCGCAGCGCGGGGACCTTCCGCCCGGGGATCCGCACCACGTTGCGCCCCTCGACGAACACGCTGCCCCGGGTGGGGCGCTCCTCCCGCAACAGCAATCGCAGCACCGTCGTCTTGCCCGACCCGGACTGCCCGATCAGGAAGACGAACTCACCTTTCTCGATCTCGATCGAGACGTCGTCAAGCGCCGGCCGGGTGCCGGACGGGTAGATCTTGGTGACGTGCTGGAGGTTGATCACAGCTGGAAAGTTTACCGAATGGTTATCAGAACGCTACGACCTTCACGCCGCCAGTCTCGCCTCCCGCGGTTCCTCTCCCTACGACGTGGCCTCACGGCGCCGCCAGCGGATGCCGGCCTCGATGAACCCGTCCAGGTCGCCGTCCAGGACCGCCTGCGGGTTGCCCACCTCGTACTCGGTGCGCAGGTCCTTGACCATCTGGTACGGATGCAGCACGTAGCTTCGCATCTGGTTGCCCCAGCTGTTCCCGCCGTCTTTGAGCGCGTCGAGCTTGGCCTGCTCCTCCTGCCGGCGGCGGGCGAGCAGTTTGGCTTGCAACACAGCCATGGCGCTGGCCCGGTTCTGGATCTGGCTGCGCTCGTTCTGGCAGCTGACCACGATGCCGGTCGGCAGGTGGGTGATGCGCACCGCCGAATCGGTGGTGTTGACGCCCTGCCCGCCGGGCCCGGAGCTGCGGTACACGTCCACCCGGATCTCGTCCTCCGGGATGTCGATGTGATCGGACTGCTCGACCACGGGCATCACCTCGACCCCGGCGAAGCTGGTCTGCCGACGCCCCTGGTTGTCGAACGGGCTGATGCGCACCAGCCGGTGGGTGCCCTGTTCGACCGACAGGGTGCCGTAGGCGTACGGGGCCTTGACCTGGAAGGTGGCCGACTTGATGCCGGCCTCCTCGGCGTAGGAGGTGTCCAGGACCTCGGTCGGGTAGTTGTGCCGCTCCGCCCAGCGCAGGAACATGCGCAGCAGCATCTCCGCCCAGTCCGCCGCGTCCACCCCGCCGGCCTCCGAGCGGATCGTCACCAGCGCGTCGCGGGAGTCGTACTCGCCGGACAGCAGCG
The DNA here is from genome assembly GCA_009780925.1 of Actinomycetes bacterium. Lineage (GTDB taxonomy): Bacteria > Actinomycetota > Actinomycetes > Mycobacteriales > Jatrophihabitantaceae > WQZC01. The sequence goes on from WQZC01000049.1 coordinate 3,597, forward strand.
TGCGCACCTCAAGCTCGTCGATGATCTTGCGCAGGGCGCCGGCTTCGGCCGCGACCTCGGCACGGGTCGCCGGGTCGTCCTCGCTCTCGCCGAGGTCCCACAGCACCTGCGCGTCGTCCACGCGGCGGCGCAGGTCCTCGACCCGGCGGATCTCGCCCTGCGCGTAGGACAGCCGGCTGGTCACCTGCTGCGCGCGCTCGGGGTCGCCCCACAGGTTCGGCTCGGCGGCCTGCCGCTCCAGCTCCGCTACTTCGCCACGAAGCCTGTCCAGATCGACGACCGCCTCGATGCTGGCCAGCGTCGAGGAGAGCTCCTTGAGCTCAGCAAGCACATCCGTCACGTCCGACCACGCTAGCGCAACACCGGCAATTGAGGCGAGCGCAGTGACCGCTCGGGCGGCGGCTACTCAGCCGACTGGGGTGACCTCCATGCCTGCGGCGAGTTGCTGCAACTGCTGGACGAAGTAGCTGGACACGCTGCCGTCCACTTGGACCAAGACAGTGTCGTCGCCGGTTCGCGCGAGGCTGAAGCCGACGTTCTGGACGGTCACGTAGACCGTTGACCCGTCCGGCAGCTTGGCGGGAACATATAGCTTCGACTGGGCGACGGAAACATAGATCTTGGCGATGGCGTCCGATCCCGGCTGGCCGGCAGCCCCGACGGTGGCCGCTGAGCCCGGTTGGCCGGCGATCGCGATGAAGGAGTGCCGCGCATCGGCGGGAAGGGAGCGGACCACCGAGGTGATCACCAGCGGGCAGCCGCCGGCTGGGGTGGTGACCATCCGCTCGGTCTCCCCGGGCTTCAGGTGCAGGTCGGCCGTGCAGTTGGTGTCGGCGCCATCGGTCGTGCCGACCTTGAAACCCTCGGGCAGCGCGATCTGGTACCCAGCCAGCGTGATGCGGTTGTCGTCCGCCAGTGACGCGCCGGATGACCGAGCGGCCTGGCTGGTCGGATTCTCGCGGACCGTGTTCTGGCTGGCTGGGTGCGAGTTCGCGGCGGGGGGCGCGGAGCCCGACGGCGCCGAAGCGAGGACGACGGCCGCCACCGCGGCGGCGCCAGCCAGGACGGCAGCGCCAGCAATGCCGAGCCCGACCTTGCGGCGACGGGATCCCGCCGCGCCGGGGGAACGCGGCGCGCGGTCCGGCGGGTCCGCCGATCGCGCGGTTCCGGCGACCTGAACGACGCTGAGCACCGGTGCGGCGCCAGCGGCCGGCACGACACTGAAGGCTGGTGCGACACCAGCGGCATGGGCGAGGCGGGCCTCGCCCTCGGCCAACCGTCGCGGATCGAGATCGGCGACGACGCCGGTGTCCGCGAGCAGCCGGTCCAACTCCTGGGGAGCGTGGGTGCGGGTCATGTCGAGCTCTCCTTGCTGGTCACGGCGTTGGTCAGTGGGCTGGCGGAGCGGAGCGCGGGACGCGCCACCGGCGGGGATAGGCCGTCCAAGGCGCGGGCCGCGCGGCGCCGGGCGCGATGCAGGCGGCTGCGCGCGGCGAGCTGGCTGATGCCGAGCGCGGCGGCGGCCTCGGCTGGCGTCAGTCCCTCCCAGGCCACGAGCAACAGCAACTCTCGTTCGGGGCCGGTGAGGCCGCCCAGCGCGGCGCGGAGTTGGTCTCGTCTCGCTCGGGCGACGATCCGGGTGTCAACGGCGTCCCAATCCAGGGTGTCCTCGGGAATGCCACGCTCGCCGCCGAGCTCGTCCGACGCGGCCAGGTCGCACCGCTGGCGCTGCCGCATATGCGCCCGCGACACGTTCGCGGCGATCCCATACAGCCACGGCAGCGCGCTTCCGCTGTGGTGCGGCACCACCCGCCCGCGAGCGCTCAACGCGGCGGCGAAGACCTCGGAGAGCAGGTCTTCGCCCGCGTCCGGGCCGACGCGCCGGGACAGGTACCGGAACAGCGCCTGGGCGTGCCGTTGGTAGAGCACCGCGATCAGTTCTGGGTCGGCGCGCAGCCGCCGCAGCAGCTCGGCATCCGATCGCGCGTCGCCCATCACATCTGGTTTATGTCGCGCGAGCCGCGAGCGTTGCGCGCGGTTGCCCACTGCGGGCCGTCACTGCCCGGCGAGACGGCCGAGCAGCGAGCGCAGGCCGTCGCCGTACCGCTGGCGGAACTCATCGCCGGCCGGGTCGAGGCCGAACAGCTCACCCGCCACCCGCGGCAGCGCGATCGGCGCGGCCACCAGGGCCATCGCCGCCAGCATCAGCACCGCCGGATCGAGCTCGCTCGCCACCTCCCCGATCGCCTGGCGGCCGGCGACCATCGCCAGGTCCGCCTCCCGGTCCGACGCCCCCCGGTCGCGCGCGTCAGCATCCGGCGCACCACAGTCCGGCGCACCACAGTCCGGCGCGTCGCAATCCGGCGCGCCCGGGTCAGCCGCGCCCCGGCCCGCCGCCGACCGCTGGGAACCGGCGGCGCCGGGATCGTCCAGCCCCATGCGCAGCATCAGCCGGATCCGCCGGGGGTCGTCCAGGGTGTCGCGCAGGTAGGCGAGCACCAGCTCGGCGAACGGCAGCCGCGGGTCAGCAAAACCGGCCTCCCGCTCCAGCCAGTCGTCCCGCAACGCGTCGTACAACCCCTGCTTGGAGCCGAAGTAGTAGTTGATCAGCTGCTTGTTGACCCCGGCCCGTCGGGCGATCTCGGCGACGCGCGCGCCGGAGAACCCCCGGGCGGAGAACTCATCGAGGGCGGCGGCGAGCAACGCGCGGCGGCTTCGCTCGGCGTCGCGCAGCCGATCGGCTGGCTCGACCGCGCGGCGGGAGCCGGCGACCGCTCGGCGGGGCGGCTCGCCTCCCTGCCCGGTGCCAAGCCCTTCTGCTCGCACGTCATGCTCACGCGCGTGCTCGCTGGCTGCCATCCCCGCATGCTATCAGCCAACCGGATGGTTTAATCAACCGCATGGTTGACAAAGTCGGGCGTGCCGGCCAGACTGGCACCGTGCAACACATCGAAGGCGACGCCATCTGCGCGCGGCAACTGAAGAAGCGGTTCTCCACCCGCGGCAAGACCGTCGAGGCGGTGGCCGGGGTGGACCTGAGCGTGCGCGCCGGGGAAATCTTCGGCTTCCTCGGGCCCAACGGCGCCGGCAAGACCACCACACTGCGGATGCTCACCACCCTGCTGCCGATCGATTCCGGCGAGGCCACCGTCGCCGGCGCGGACGTGCGCCGCAGCCCGGCCCGGGTGCGACGGCGAATCGGGTACGTCAGCCAGCTCGGCGGGGCCGACGAGAACGCCACCGGCCGGGACAACCTGATGCTGCAGGGCCGGCTGTACGGGACGGCCAAGGCGGACATGGCCCGGCAGGTGGACGAGCTGCTCGCTTTGCTGGATCTGGCCGAGTTCGCCGACCGACGGGTCGCCACCTATTCCGGCGGGCAGCGGCGGCGGCTGGACGTCGCCCTGGGCATCGCGCACCAGCCCCAGGTGCTCTTCCTGGACGAGCCGAGCACCGGGCTGGACCCGCAGAACCGCGCGAACCTGTGGACCCATGTGCGCGGGCTGGCCGCCCGCGGCACCACCGTGTTCCTCACCACGCATTACCTGGAGGAAGCCGACGCGCTCTGCGACCGGGTCGCCATCATCGACCACGGCCTGGTCGTCGCCCAAGGCCCGCCGACCGACCTCAAGCACGACGTGGCCGGGGACTCGGTGCTCATCGAGCTGCGCGACGTCGAAGAATCCGGGCCGGCCCAGCGACTGCTCACCAGCGGCGCCAACGCCGGCGTGGTGCGCGAGCTGAGCGTCGAGGACAACACCATCCGCTTGTATGTCACCGACTCCGCGCTCGCGGTGCCGGCGCTGCTGCGCAGCCTGGACGAGGCCGGGATCGCGATCCGCTCGCTGCGCCTGGCCGAGCCGTCGCTGGATGACGTGTTCCTCGCCGCCACCGGCCGAAGCCTGCGCGACGCCGGAGACGACCACCACGACCAAGGCACGGGGGCCAGTGATGAATAAAGTGCTTCGCGACATCTGGCTGCTCGCGCAGCGCTATTTCCTGCAGATGGTCAAGAACCCGACCTGGCTGATCGTCGGCTTCTCCACCCCGATCCTGTATCTGGCGCTGTTCAGCCCACTGTTGAAAACCATGATCGACGCGCCGCATGTCACCACCGGCGCGGTGCTCGACCTGTTCTTGCCCGGCATTCTGGCTTTTCTCGCCTTCGGCAGCGGCGTCGGGCCGGGGTTCTCCGTGGTCTTCGAGCTCAAGTCGGGCATGATCGAGCGGCTGCGGGTGACGCCCGCCAGTCGGTTCGCCATCTTGATCGGGCCGATCCTGGCCGCGCTGGCGCTGATGTTCATCTTCGACCTGGTGCTGCTCGCGGTCGGGGTGTGGTTCGGGTTCACGCTGCACTTCGCGGGGTTGGCGCTGCTCGGCATCCCGATCGCGCTGCTGATGGTCACCACCTGCGCGTTCGCGGTGGCCACCGCGCTGGCCACCCGGGACATCAACGGATTCGCGGCGATCATGAACGGGATCAACCTGCCGATCATGCTGCTGGCGGGGGTGCTGCTGCCGATCTCGCTGGGCCCGCTGTGGTTGCGCGTGCTGGCCCACTTCGACCCGCTGTACTACCTGGTCACCGCGTCGCGCGCGCTGTCCGCCGGTGATTTCGGGGCCAGCGCGGTCTGGCAGTCGTTCGCGGTGCTGGTGCCGCTGTGCGCGCTGGTGCTGGCCTGGGCCACCTCGGTGATGCGCCGGGCCGTGGCCTGACCCGACGCGGAGCGCCCGCCGTCGCCGGATCGGGCGGTCGCGGCGCGCCCACCGGCGCCGGACCGGGCGTCGGCGACCCACCCGGCGCGACCGGAACCGCGTCGCCAACGAGAATCACTGCGGTGAGCCCCGCCGCGCCGCGCGTCCCCCAAGCGCCGCGCGTCCCCCAAGCGCCGCAGGTCCCCCAAGCGGCACAGGACCCCCGAGCGCCGCAGGTCCCCCGAGCGGCGCGGGGAGCGGTCGCGTTGACGTTCGCGGCCAACGGGGTGCTGTTCGGCGCCTGGGTGCCACGCATCCCGCAGCTCAAAGACCGCCTCGGGCTGTCCGCAGCCGAGCTGGGGTTCTGCCTGCTCGCCCCGGCGCTCGCCTCGGTGGCGTCGATGGCCTGGTTCGGCCGCGCGTGCGCCCGATACGGCAGCGCGCGTGTGGTACGGGCGGCGCTGGTCGGCTTCTGCGCGCTCGCCTGCCTGCCCGGGTTCGCCGCCAACGGGTGGCTGCTGTGGCTAGCCTTGTTCGCCTGGGGGCTCACCATCGGCGGCGTGGACGTGTCGATGAACGCGCAGGGCGTGACCGTCGAGCATGCCTACCGCCGACCGGTGCTGTCGAGCTTTCACGCCTCGTGGAGCCTCGGCTCGCTGGCCGGGGTGCTGCTAGGCAGCCTCGCCGCCGGGGCGCGGTTCCCGGTCGCGGCCCAGCAGGGCGCGCTCGGCGCGTTCGTGGTCGCCGCGCTGGCCGTGATCGGTCGCGCTTTCCTCGCCGATCCGCCGCCGCAACCGCGCGCGCCGCAGCCGCCGCGCCGCTCGCGGCTCGCGCTGCCCCCGCCGCGGCTGATCCTGCTGGGGGTCAGCGGTGTGTTCGCGATGATGTCCGAGGGCGCGACCGGCGACTGGAGCGGCGTGCTGGCGCGCGAGCACCTGGGCGCGCACCCCGCGCAGGCCGGGCTGGCGTATGCGGCGTTCAGCGTCACCATGACCGGCGGGCGGATGGCCGGCGACCGGTTGGTCGGCTGGCTCGGGCGGCAGCGCGCCATCGCCTCAATCACCATCATCGGCGCGGCGAGCCTCGCGGCTGGGCTGGCCAGCAACACCTTGGTCGGGGCGGTGGCCGGGTTCGCCGGCCTGGGCCTAGGCCTGTCGGCGATGGTGCCGGTGCTGTTCAGCACCGCCGCGGACGGCGCGCCCGCCGCCGGGCCGGCCATCGCGGTCGTCTCCACCCTGGGCTACAGCGGGTTCCTGGTCGGCCCGACCGTCATCGGCCTGGTGGCGCAGGCCAGCAGCGTGGCGTCCGCGATGTGGCTGTTGCCCGGGTTCACCGCCGCCGGCGGGGCGCTCGGCGTGGTCGCGGTGCGCATGACGGGACGGGCAGCTGATCAACCTCGCAGTTGGCGGCAAAACACCGTACACTCACGGCATGGCGAAGACGGAGCGGCTCGACTTGCGGTTGACCCCGCAGCAGAAAGCCATCATCGAACGAGCCGCAGCGATTGAGGGGACCACAGTGGCGGGCTTCACGGTGACGGCGGTGATGGACCGGGCAGCCGAAGCGGTCTACCGCGCCAGGTCGCTCACGCTGCCTGGCAAGGCATGGGATGAGTTCGTGCGAGTGCTCGATTCCCGGCCCCCGGTGCCCGCAGCCGTTCTCGACCTGCTCGCCAAACCCTCGGTCCTCGAATCGTGAGTCGGTTTGAGGGACCAAGACCGCTCGCGGCCGCCGACGACATCACCGTCTTTGACAGCGGGGAACCGGAAATCGACTCCTGGCTGCGCACGCGGGCGCTCCGGGCCGAAGCGTCACAGACCGCCCGCACCTACGTCATCACCGACACCTCCACCGGGGCTGTCGCCGGCTACTGCTGCCTGTCCCCGCACTCAGTCAACCGCGGCGAGGTCGGCGGCGGCTGGCTGGCCCGCAACGCACCGGACCCGGTGCCGGTCATCCTCCTGGGCAGGTTGGGCATTGACCGCCGGCATCAAGGCCAGGCACTCGGCGCCGCGCTGCTCAAAGACGCGCTACTCAAGGCCATCGCAGCCGCGCGGGTCATCGGCGCACGCGCGCTGCTGGTCCACGCGCTCAACACCGGAGTGATCGCCTTCTACGAGCGCTATGGCTTCCGCCAGCTGCCCGGTGCCGCCCAGACCCTCTACCTACCGCTCGATCGGCTCCGGTAGCACGCGCGCCCACCATCCCCAGGGATCCGGCACGCGGTCCGCACTGATCTGCCGGCGTCCAGCGAACCCCCACCGCCAACGGCGCCGCCGGCCGCGCCCAGCGCGATCGGTGGCGGCCCAGCGGCCCTCAGTGCGATTTGCGCCGGCCGCGCCGTCGGTACCAGATCAGCGCGACGAGTCCCACGACCAACAGCGCCGCCGCGACCACCGCCGGCCACACGATCTCGGCGCCGGTCACCGCCAACCCGGCGCCACCCGGCCGAGCGCCGGTCGCGCCGAGCCACGGCGCGCCCGCCCAAAATGCGCAGCTAGCAATCATCGTTCCCACGTGGTGGCCTCAACTGGTCCGGACCGTGCGTCCGAACCGTGCTGAGCCTAACAGCGCGCGGACCCACGCCACCCCGCATCAGCTCCCGTCGGGTCGGTCTCAGCTCTCCTCGTTGATGAAGCGGCTGCCGCGGAACAGCGAGGCCACGGCGGCGATCATCGTCATGACGGCGGCGGCGGTGAACACGATCACCAGTCCGTTGTGGAATGGGCCGGAGATCAGCTGCGGGAAGAACTCCTTGTTGGTGAGCGCGTCCCAGTTCCCCTGGCCGATGTCGCTGGCGGTCACCTTCGCTTGGGTGAGCATCGTGCTGATCGGGTTGTAGCCGAGCAGCGCCGCGAACAGGCTGCCCACCGGTGGCGCGTGGCCGATCCCAGTGGCGACCGCTTGATTGACTCCGTGCGAGGTCAACCCGGTGGTCAGCGCGTGCGGCAGGCTGTCCGCCAGCCCAATGATCATCATCGAGAAGAACACGCCGATGGACAACGACGTCCCGGCGTTGAAGAACGTGCCACGCATGCCGGACCCGACCCCGCGCCGGTTGGCCGGCAGGCTGTTCATGATCGCCGTGCTGTTCGGCGAGGCGAACATCCCGGACCCGATGCCGGACAGGAACAGCAGGCCGGCGAAGGCCCAGTAGTTGAAGTTGGTCGGAATCAGGATCATGCCCACAAAGCTCAGCGCGACCAGGGTGAGCCCACCGGTGGCGAAGGTGCGCGCCCCGAACCGGTCGGACAGGTACCCGGAGGTCGGGCCGAACATGAGGAACGCCACCGTCATCGGCAGCATGTAGATGCCGGCCCACAGCGGGGTGTGCTCGAAGTTGTAGCCGCGCAACGGCAGCCAGATCCCCTGCAGCCAGATAATCAGCATGAACTGCATGCCGCCCCGGCCGATCGCGGAGAGCAGGTTGGCCAGGTTGCCGGCGGAGAACGCCCGGATCTTGAACAGCGACATGTCGAACATCGGGTCTTCGACCTTGGTCTCGACCACGCAGAACGCGACGAGCAACACCACGCCCGCGATCAGACCGGTCATCACCCATGGGTTGGCCCAGCCCATGTTGCTGCCGCCGTAGGGCTGGATGCCATAGGTGATCGCGGCCAGCAGCGCGGCCAGCCCGACCCCGAACAGCAGGTTGCCGAGCCAGTCGATGCGCGCCTGCACCCGCGCCCCGATCTCGTGCAGGCTGTGGTACGACCAGAACGTGCCGAGCAGACCGAACGGCACCGACACGCCGAAGATCAGGTGCCAGTCCACCGGGCCGAGCAGACCGCCGACGATCAGCCCGATGAACGATCCGCCGATCCCGGCCACCTGGTTCATGCCCAGTGCCAGCCCGCGCCGATCCGCCGGGAACGCGTCAGTGAGGATGGCCATCGAATTGGCGAACAGGCACGCCCCGCCGATGCCTTGCACCACCCGCCACAGGATCAGCCACATCGCCCCCGCGCCGCCGCTGGCGGGACAGGCCACCAGCGCGATCGAGCCGACGGTGAACACCACGAAGCCCAGGTTGTACAGGCGCACCCGGCCGTAGATGTCCCCGAGCCGGCCCAAGGTCACCACCAGCACGGCGGTGACGAGCAGGAAGCCCATCATCATCCACAGCAGATAGCTGGTGTTGCCGGCCTCCAGCGGGTCCAGGTGGATGCCGCGGAAGATGTCCGGCAACGAGATCATCACGATCGACCCGTTGATGGACGACATCAACACCCCGAGCGTGGTGTTGGACAGCGCCACCCACTTATAGCGTGGATGATCTTTGCCGACGGCTAATTTTGACAGCGTTCCTACCGGCGAGACCACGCCACGTTCTCCTAGACCACAAAACCCAACCTACGTTAGCTTAACTAACGATACCCCTGGCCTGGCGCGAGCTGTGGAACGGGTAGGCGGGGCCACGCCCGGCGCCCCGGCCCGGCGGCTCGGTTCGAGGGCTCGGCCCGACGCCCCAACCCCGCGCCCGGGCCCGACGAACTCAGTCCGACGGCGGGGTGAACACGCTGGTGCGCCACAGGCCAGCGGCCCGGCCCTTGGCGGCGATGACCAGCGCCATCTTCCGCGACGCCTCGTCGATCATCTCCTCGCCAAGCATGGCCGCGCCTTTCGCGCCCCCCGCTTGCGAAGTGCAGTAGTCATAGGCGTCCAAGATCAGCTCGGCGTGGTCGTAGTCCTCCTGCGACGGCGCGTACAACTCGTTGGCCGCGTCGACCTGGCCCGGGTGCAGCACCCACTTGCCGTCGAAGCCCAACGCGGACGAGCGCGACGCCGAGCGGCGGAACCCGGCCACGTCCCGGATCTGCAGGTACGGGCCGTCGATGGCCTGCTTGCCATTGGCGCGGGCCGCGATCAGGATCGTCATCAGGATGTGGTGGTAGGCGTCGCCCACGTCGTAGCCGGGCGGCTGCTCGCCCACCACCAGCGAGCGCATGTTGATCGCCGCCATGAAGTCCGCCGGCCCGAAGATGATCGTCTCCACCCGGGGGCTGGCTTTCGCGATCGCGTCCACGGCGAGCAGCCCGGCCGGGTTCTCGATCTGCGCCTCGATGCCGATGCGGCCCACCGGCAGGCCCATCGTCTTCTCGACCTGGGTCAGCAGCAGGTCCAGCGCCACGATCTGCGCGGCGCTTTGCGTCTTGGGCAGCATTAGGCAGTCCAGGTTCGCCCCGGCCCCCTCGACCACCTCGACGACGTCGCGGTAGGTCCACGGCGAGGTCCAGTCGTTGACCCGCACCACCCGGATCCGGTCCCCCCAGCCGCCCTCGTTCAGCGCGGCGACGATGTTCTTGCGGGCCGCCGGCTTGGCCAGCGCGGCGCAGGCGTCCTCCAGGTCCAGGAACACCTGATCGACCGGCAGGCTTTTCGCCTTCTCCAAGAAGCGCGGGTTGCTGCCCGGCAC
>WQZC01000050.1 GCA_009780925.1 Actinomycetes bacterium
AGCGTGTTCTTCACCACCGCGTAGGTCGTGTCCGCGCCGAGCGCGCGCCGCAGGTTGCTCACTTGGGCCACGGTCAGTCCGCGGTACTCGGTGATCACCGCGGCCGAGGCGTCGGTGAACCGCTGCGCGATCTCGTCGATAACGGCAGCCTTCTCAGCATTCGGCATGCTTCCTCCTCTCGTTCGCGCATCGGGCCAGTCGCGCCGGCCGGAAAGAGAAACGCCCCGGCGCGAGGCGCACGGGGCGGCGGAAGCCGAACCGTCCAGCCTGCGCGGGCCGCTCCACGCTCACGGAGCACTTCGGCGCTGCCCGCCCGAGGCTATCGCGCGTGATTTCGCGACAGCCCCGGCCCAGACAGACGACGACCAGCGGTCTTCGGATAGACAGGGGACAGCATACGGCGCGCCGCCGTCGCGCGGCAAATCCTGGCGGTAGGGGCCTACGCCGCCGCAGCGGCTTCCTCGAGCATGTTGCGGGTGCGGTTGGCGTCCACCGGGATGCCCGGCCCCATCGTGGTGGCGAAGGTGACCTTCTTCAGGTAGCGGCCCTTGGCCGCGGATGGCTTGGCGCGCAGCACCTCGTCCAACGCGGCGGCGTAGTTCTCCACCAGCTGCGCGGGCGTGAACGAGGTCTTGCCGATCACGAAGTGCAGGTTGGCCTGCTTGTCCACCTTGAAGCTGATCTTGCCGCCCTTGATGTCGGTGACCGCCTTGCCGACATCCGGGGTCACCGTGCCGGTCTTCGGGTTGGGCATCAGGCCGCGCGGGCCGAGGATCCGGGCGATGCGCCCCACCTTGGACATCTGGTCGGGAGAGGCCACCGCCGCGTCGAAGTCCAGGAACCCACCCTGGATCTCGGCGATCAAGTCGTCGCTGCCGATGCGGTCCGCGCCGGCCAGTTCCGCCTCGACGGCCTTGTCGCCGGTGGCGAAGACGATCACGCGGACCGTCTTGCCCGTGCCGTGCGGCAGGCTCGCCGTGCCGCGCACCATCTGATCGGCCTTGCGGGGGTCCACGCCGAGCCGCAGCGCCACCTCGACGGTGGCGTCGAACTTGGTGGGCGAACTCTCTTTGGCCAGGTTGGCGGCCTCCAGCGGGGAGTAAACCTTGCCCTCTTCGACCAGCTCGCTGGCCTTGCGGTAACCCTTGCTGCGTTTCATGTCGTTATCTCTCCTTAGTGGTCATATCGGGCGCCGACCTTCGGCTGCCCTCCCACGTGCGGGGCGTCAGCCCTCGACGGTGATGCCCATCGACCGCGCGGTGCCGGCGATGATCTTGGCGGCGGCCTCCACGTCGTTGGCGTTGAGGTCCTCCATCTTGGTCCGCGCGATATCGCGGACCTGGTCCATGGTCACCTTGGCGACCTTGGTCTTGTGCGGCTCGCCGCTGCCCTTGTCGACCCCAGCCGCCTTGAGCAGCAACCGCGACGCCGGCGGAGTCTTGGTGACGAACGTGAACGAGCGATCCTCATAAACCGAGATCTCGACCGGGACGATCTGCCCGCGCTGCGACTCGGTGGCCGCGTTGTAGGCCCGGCAGAACTCCATGATGTTGACGCCGTGCTGGCCCAGCGCCGGACCGACCGGTGGGGTCGGGTTCGCCGCGCCGGCCTGGATCTGCAGCTTGATGATCGCGGCGAGCTTCTTCTTCTTGGGGGGCATGTCGTTTCTTTTCTGGTCAAACGGGCGTTGGGTGGGACGTCTGGAGATCCTCAGCGCTCAGATCTTGGCGACCTGGCTGAAGGACAGTTCGACCGGCGTCTCCCGGCCGAAGATCGACACCAGCACCTGCAGCTTCTGGTGCAGCTGGTCGATCTCACTGATGGTGGCCGGCAGGGTGGCGAACGGGCCGTCCATGACGGTGACCGACTCGCCCACGGTGAAATCGACCACATCGACCTTGGGTTGCTCGCCCTGCGCCGCCGCGCCGCCGCGCGCGACGGCAGCGGTCTTCTGCGCGCTGGGCGCGAGGATCTTCACAACCTCGTTCAACGTCAGCGGCGAGGGCCGCGAGGTGGCCCCGACGAAGCCAGTCACCCCGGGGGTGTTGCGCACCGCGCTCCACGACTCGTCGTTGAGCTCCATGCGCACCAGGATGTAGCCCGGGAAGATCTTGCGCTGGACCTGCTGGCGCCGGCCGTTCTTGATCTCGATGACGTCCTCGGTGGGCACCTCGACCTGGAAGATGTAGTCCTCCATGTCCAAGCTCTGGATGCGGCTCTCCAGGTTCGTCTTCACCTTGTTCTCGTAGCCGGCGTAGGAGTGCACCACGTACCAGTCACCGACCTCGCGGCGCAGGCGGGCGCGCAACTCCTCCATCGGATCGGCCTGAGCGTCTGGCTCCGCGTCGGCGTCCCGGGGCTCGCCGGCGCCAGCGGACGCCTTCGGGGCGGTGGCCTCCGGCGCCGGGGACGGCTCGGCGATGAGCGCGGCCGCGGTGTCGGCAGCCGTTGGCGGCGCGGCCGGCTCGCCGTCGGCGCCGGACACCTCCGTGTCGGCCCACTGCTCGGCTTCCGTGGCATCCGCCCCGAGCAGCCGGGCCGCTTCCGCGATGTCTCCGCGCGAGACACTGGGCAGCTCGCGCTCCTCGCCGTCACCGGCGGTGTCGTACTCAGCCACGATCTCTCTTTCTGGTCTCCTCGGCGATGCCTTCCAGGCCCACTCGCCAGCGCGCGCTCGGCCGGCTAGCCAAACACCTGCAGCACCAACTTGGCGAACCCGATGTCCAGGCCGGCGACAATCGCCACCATCACCACCACGAACACGATCACCACGGCGGTGTAGGTCAACAACTCTTTGCGAGATGGCCACAGCACCTTGCGCAGCTCGGAAATGATCTCTCGGAGGTAGCGGCCGATCGGGCCACCGTGACCGCCGCTCACCGGACGTGACGCGGTCTCAGCGCGAGTCTGGCTCACTGGCTCCTCCTGAGCTCTTCGCGCGGGGCGCGCGTCGGCGCGCCCCGTCAACCCGGGCCGACGCGCCGGTTGACACGCCGGATCGCGAACCCGCTCGGCGCGGGGCCGCACACCGCAGGGGCGGCAGGACTCGAACCTGCAACCGCCGGTTTTGGAGACCGGTGCTCTGCCAATTGAGCCACGCCCCTAGGCGTTTCGAGAACGACGGCCCACACGTGCGCCATGGCGCGCGCACGCTGACGCGAGGCCGTCGCGACCTCAACGTCTCAAGTGTACGGGCACGCCCACCCCAGCACCAAGCCGACGGGTGACCGCCGCCCACCGCGCGGCCCGGACCATCCTGCCCCGGCGGCCCGGCGCGCGCGCCGGCGCGGCGCAACCGACCGGCCGGCCCGCGCCCGTCGCCCGGGCGCGCGGCGCGCCAATTGGAGACTCACGGCTGGTCGGCGCCGGCAGCCTTGCGACCGCGCCACGAGCGCTTGACCGCGACACCGCCCCGATGGGCCGGGTCCGACGCCGCCACCAGCTCGCGCACCGACATCGCCCGGCCCGCCGCCCGATGCCGGGCGAGCGCCAAGAACACCAGGGCGGTGGTCCAGGCGTCGCCCAGCGCGTGGTGCGGGGTGAACACCGGCAGCGCCAGCCGGCCGGCCACCGTCTCCAGCCCGGGCGAGCGACGCGGGTCGCGCGGCAACTCGAAGTGCGCCCAGCTCAGCTCGGCGGTGTCCACCACCGTCAGGTCCACCGCCACCTCCCGGGCCAGCAGCGCGCGGTCCAGGAAACCGCGCTCCACCCAGGCGGCGTGCGCCACCAGCACCCGGCCGGTCATCGCGGCGAACAGCGGGTCCAGCGCCCCCGGCAGCGACGGCGCGCTCTCCAGATCGCCCGGCCGAATGGCGTGCACTCGGATCGACTCCGGCGACGGCGGCACCGGCGGGCGCACCAAGCCGTAGACCGAGGACCGGCCGACCACCCGCGCGCCGTCGATGTGCACCGCCCCGAAAGAGATGATCGCGTCGGTGGCGCTCAACCCGGTGGTCTCGAAATCCGCCACCACGAAGCGCGCGCGCTCCCACGGCTGATCCAACTGGGCGCGCACCTCGGACTGGCTGCCGACGAAGATCGCCATCGTGGACTGGGAGACCTCCGCGCGGGCGCTCACAACCGCGACATCCCAGCCGCTGCGGCCAACTCGGCCTGCACCGCGGCGATGGCCCGAAACGCCTCCCGCAGCTGGCGGCGCTCCAGCGGGTCGAGCTGCTCGGGCCGCAGATACCCGGTGGGTTTTCGCCCGGCCTGGATCGCCCGCACCTGCTCGGTGGCGAGCACTTTCATCGCCACCCGGTAGGCGCCGGCGAGCATGTCCCGCTGCTCGGCGGTGATCAGGCCGGCGTCCGCGCCCCGGTCCAAGCGCTCCAGCGAGTTGCCGGAGATGTCCCCGGCGCGCAGCGCGAGCCACCGGGCCATCGAGGTGACCGGGAGCAGGCCGCCCTTCTTCAGGTCCAGGTGGCCCCGATGCTCACCGGAGTGCTGCACCACGAAGTCACGGACGAAGCCCAGCGGGGGGTGCCGGCTGAGCGTGTGCCGGGCGAGCACGTCCATGAACCGCTCGTGGCCGGCGGCGGCGGTCACCACCCCCGCCAAGGGCGACACCTGACCGGCGCACACCGCTCGGTTGTCGGCGATGATGGAGGCCAGCGCGAGCACGCCCGCCTCCTCTTCCTGTTCGAACCAACCCGCCACCGCGCGCCGCCAATCGCGATCCGAGCGGTTGAACAGGGAATTGTCGGCGTTCGCGCCCCGCTCGCAGGTGGCCAGCCCGGTCCGCTCGACCAACCGCAACACCCGGGAGGCGTGCGCCAGGTGCTCGGCCGGGTCGCCATCGCGCCAACACAGCGCGGTGTCGACATCCGAACCCGGCAACGGCTCGCGGCGGGCCATCGAGCCCTGCAGCAGCCAGACGGCGTCGCGGATCGACTCCTCGGCGGGGACCAGCGCCACCGCCCGGCACAGGATCGTGTCGACCAGCCCGGACTGCAACCGGGCCACGTAGTCGATCGGCAGCCCGCGCTCGACCAGCTCGACGATCGACAGAGTGAACAACGCGCTGGCGGCGACCAACTCATCGGCGTCCCGCGCGCGCTGCACCACGCCGCGCACCATGATCGGATCGCGCAGTTCCGCCGAGGCCACGTCCACCACGCGCGTCACCCCGATCGGCTGGCCGCGCGGGTCCACCACCACTAGGTGATGGATGCCGGCTTCGACCATCGCCAAGTAGGCGTCCCCCAGCAGCGCGCCCGAGTCAATGGTCAGCGCCGGGACGGCAGCGACGCTCCCCACCGGCGCCGAGGTGGGGACCTCGCCGGTGGCGACCCGCCGCCGCATGTCGGAATCTGTCACCACGCCGATCCCGTCCGGCATGGTGATCAGGCTGCACGAGGTGTGGGCCTCGCTCATCGCCCGCGCCACCTCGGCGATCGATGCGCTCGACGCATGGGTGATGAGCGGGTGCATCGAATCGGTCACCCGGCCTTGCGCGGCGTCGAACAGCCGCTCGGTCCGGGTCAGCTGCCCGCCGCCGCTGACCGGCGCGAGGCGCCCGCCCCGCAACGTCGCCGGCAGCGGGACCAGATAGACCAGCGTGTCCTCTGCGGCCCGGGCCGCGTTCGGGTAGGGCAGATCGGCGCGGGCGGTGTCCTCGGCGAGCAAGTCACCCGGCTCGACCTCGTCGACCACCGCGCCCGCCGGCCCGAGCACCTCCAGCTTGCCCACCCGCACCATTAGCGCTGTGGCCAGGCTCGGCTGCCCGACCGCCACCACCTGGTCCCCAGCCAGGTGGTAGGCGACATCCACCACGCCGGCGAGCTGCTGCAGCTCCTCGGCGCCCAACCCGCTGAACGGGGGGTGCGCGCCGAGGAAGTCGGCGATCTCTTTCACAGCTAGCCACTCCCTCCGGCGGCGCCCCCCCGCGTTGTCGCAGCGCTCGCGGTGGCGCCGCGGGCGCGACCAGGCGGTCGCGACCACGTCCCTTACGCCGAGACTTTCTCCTTGGCCGGGATGGCGTCCCCGGCGGCGCGATCACTGTGCTGGTACGGCTTGGCGGTCACCATATAGAACAACCCGGCGCCGACCACCACCACCGCGGACAGCAGCACCAAGAAGGCGTCGTACCACTTCTGGCTGGTTCGGTCCCACGGCCAGGCCATGGTCAGCATGCCCAGGATCCCCCAGGTGAGCGCGCCGATGTTGACCGGCCAGCCCCACTTGCCGAGGCGGAACTTGCCGGACGGCTGCCAACCCTTGAACCGGGCCCGCAGCGCCGCGAGCACCACCATCTGGAAGCCCATGTAGATGCCGATCGCCGCGAACGCGATGATCTTGGCGACGGCGTTCTCGGAGACCTTCGAGCCGCTGATGATGATCGCCGGCACGACCCCGGCCAGCAGCAGCGCGTACGGGGGCACGTGCCGGGACTGCCAGAACCGGTGCAGCACCCGGTGCCCCATGATCATCTGATCGCGGGAGTAGGAGTAGACGAGCCGGCTCGCCGCCGCCTGCAGGCTGAGCAGGCAGGACAGGAACGAGATCATCACGACCGCGAGGACCACCCGGTAGACCGGGCCGAAGGCCGAGTGCAACAGGTTGGTGACCGGGTCGGTGTCTTTCCCGGCGATCACGTCCGACAGGTCGGGCACCGCCATGATCAGGGCGAAGCACACGAAGGTCGCCGCGACCCCGCCGATGTAGATGGTCATGCGCATGGCCTTGGGGATCCGGGTGCCGGGGTTGGGAACCTCCTCGGCGACGTCGCCGCAGGCCTCGAACCCGTAGTACTGGAAGATCGCGATCAGTCCCGCCGCGGCGAACGCGGGGAAGTAGCTCCCCGACCCGCCGGCGCCCATGGAGTGGATGAACACGCTCAGGTGCTGGTGCCGGTGCATGATCAGCAACCACCCGCCGACGACCACCGCGCCCGCGAGCTCGGCGGTGAAGCCGACCATGGCCATCGTGGAGACGACTTTGGTGCCACCGAAGTTGATCAGCGTGACCACCAACAACAGCACCAGCCCGGTGAAGATCATCGTGTTCACCGTCGGCTTGAGCCCGAACAACGCGCTCAGATACGGCCCCGCGCCGTAGGCGATGCCGGCGATCGAGGTGAACAGCGCGAACATGTAGACCCAGCCGGTCATCCACGCCCAGCGCCGCCCCCACAGCCGCCTGGCCCATGGGTAGACCCCGCCGGCCACCGGGTACTGCGACACCACCTCGCCGAAGACGAGCGCGACCATGAACTGGCCGATGCCAACGATCAGGAAGGCCCACAGCATCGGCGGGCCACCGGTCGCCAGCGAGACGGCGAAGAGCGTGTAGACGCCCACCACCGGGGACAGGTAGGTGAAGCCGAGTGAGATGTTGCCCCAGAGCCCCATCTCACGACGAAACTCCGATGTGTAGCCGAGCGCCGCGAGTTGCGCGGCGTCTTCGTCAAGGTGTCCGGTCGCCATCGGTTCCCTCCGCTCTGCGAGCAGGCGCTCCGGCTGCTCGTTGGGGGATAAACTACAAGCTCATATCTCAAACGGCAAGCTTTTGGTCCCCAACGTCTTTTGGGCTCAGTCAACTGGCGGTTCGCGCATCAAATCCATGTGTGGTCCTAGGTTAAATCCGCGTGTGGTCACTTTGTGCGCAACCGGGCAGAGCGGGTCACATCACCCTTTGCGAAAACCTAACGTGGCGGGCGCGCGACCGGATTCAAGATCTTCTTGAGCTATGTCGTAGATCAACAGCTCGACCCGGTAGGTAATGCATTGACATATGAAACTAGATTCTATTGGATATAGGGCACGGTCCACGGCTCGCGCCGGGACCGACCGGTCCGAGTAGCAAGGAGTCCCAGATGACGGTGACCACATCCTCCGACCTCAGCGCGATCATCGACGAGCTCCGGCTCGCGCTAGGCGCCGACTACGTCATGACTGACTACCACCAGCGGGCGATCCGCGCCGCCAGTGCCGCGCCCATGGGCCTGCACCTGTGGCCCGAGCAGCTCCCCGACGTGGTGGTCATGCCCGCGTCCACCGAGGAGGTCGCGGCGGTCGTCAAGGCCGCCAACAAACACCGGGTGCCGATCGTCCCCCGCGGCGCGGGCGCGGGCCTGGCCGACGGCGCCGCGCCGATGCGACACGGCATCGTGGTCGATCTCAAGCGGATGCACGAGATCCTGGAAATCGACGACGACGACATGACCGTCACCGTCCAGCCCGGCATCAACATGCAGGAACTGAACAAGGTCCTGCGCCCGCTGGACGTCTGGTTCCCCGACGACCCGGCCTCCTACCCGGTGAACGTGCTCGGCGGGCGGATCGGCTGCGGCGGTTGGAGCCTGCTGGGCACCGGCTACGGGCACATCCCGAACCTGGTCTGCTCGATGGAGATCGTGACCCCCACCGGCGAGATCATCCGGGTCGGCGAGGGCGGCGGCCGCAAGATCCGCAAGTCGAGCACCGGCTATCGGTTGAAGGACCTGTTCATCGGGCACCAAGGCACCCTCGGCATCTGCACCGAGGTCACCCTGGACATCGCCCCGCGCCCGGAGGCCGAGCTCCCGGTCTTCTTCGCCACCCGCTCGTTCGCCGACACGCACAAGATCCTGCACGGCCTGAACAAGAGCGGCATCCGCTCCCTGGCCGGCATCTTCGCCTTCGACGAGAAGAAGGTCGAGTTCCTCCGGCGCGACGACGAGGCCTGGATCCCGCTGCCGAGCTGGGTGAAATCCGCCGGCGCCACCATCCTGTACGGCACCAACGAGGAGGTCGAAGCGGTCAAGGGCCGGGTCTTCGAGATCGGCAAGGCCGCCGGCGGCACCTACATGGGCACGGAGATCTGCGAGGGCGACTGGGCCAGCCGGCACGACCGCTACCATCTGGCCTACCACGGCCGCGCCAACGGCCAGATCAAGCTCATGTCCTGGAGCTGCGAGGACGCCGCGATCACCTGGAGCCAGCTGCCCGAGGTGCGCCGCCGCTGGCACGAGATCACCGCCGCGCTGATCGCCAAGCACCCAGATCACTTTGACGACTGGGGCATGTTCATGTACACCGGCAACCCGTTCCGCGCCTGGGGCGACTACCTGACCGAGATCGACATCGGCGTGAACGAGCTGGAGATGACCGCCGACGTGTGGCGCGACTGGGTCGCCGCCAAGATCGAGATCGCCCGGGTCTCGCTGGCCTGCGGCGGCTCGGTGTCGATGGCGCACGGCGGCACCCGTGAGGGCGAGGTGGACGTCGCCTGCTACGAGGAACTGGCCGAGGGCCAGTTCGAGCTGATGAAGCGCATCAAACGAATGCTGGACCCGAACAACATCATGAACCCCGGCAAGTACCACCTTGACGAGGCATACGCAGACGAGGCGCACGACGAGGAGGCGCAGTCATGACCCAGCAGCTGAGCACCAAGCCGTTCTACGCCGAGCAGATCGTCGGCGACCAGGTCCCGCTGCCGCTGGTCCGCGACTGCTACGCGGTCTTCGCCTGCCGGCACAAGTTCTGCCGCGAGGTCTGCCCGGTCTACCAGGACGACCGCAACGAGTCGCACACCTCCTACGGCTACCACACCGCGGTGCTCGGCATCGCCCACGGCTTCGGCGACATCGACGAGCTGCACGAGACGATCACCAACTGCCTGGAGTGCGGCGGCTGCGAGACCCGCTGCCCGAACACGCTGTTCGCTGGCGACTTCTATGGCACCTCCACCACCACGGTCAACCTGGTGCGCAAGATCCGTCGCGACCTCGTCGCCGCCGGGACCGGTTTCGACGGCGCGCCGGAGATTCTGGCCCAGGTGGACAAGTACCTCGGCTACTTCACCGGCCCGGTCGCCGACCTGACCAAATGGGCCGACGGGCTGGAGCTGCCGTTCAGCGGCGCGACGATGCTGTTCGTCGACTACTTCAACGCCTTCGAGACCACCGACGTGCCGCGCAACGCGGCGAAGATCCTCAAGGCGGCCGGGGTCGAGTTCGGCATCCTGGACCATCCCGGCGCGACGCTCGGCGAGCTGCTGGACGTCGACCTGGCCAAGTTCGTCGAGATGGGCCGGCACAACGTCGAGGCGCTGCGCCGCGCCGGGGCGAAGCGGGTCATCCTGATCAACCCGCACGACTACAGCTACTTCACCCGCGAGTACCCGCAGCACCTGGGCGAGCTGGGGTTCGAGGTCGTCTACATCACCGACTTCCTCGACGAGCTGACCAAGACCGGCAAGCTGAACTACACCGCCGGCCGTCCCGGGGGCGCCACCGTCAGCTACCACGATCCGTGCACGTTGAGCAAGATCTGCGGGATCACCGCCTCCCCCCGCTCGCTGATCTCCCAGCTGCCCGGCGTCGAGTTCATCGACGTCAGCCCGGTCACCCAGTGGAGCTACTGCTGCGGCAAGGGGAACGCCAGTTTCAAGGCGCTGCACCCGGACAAGTCCTACAAGATCGGCACCAACCGGCTGCAGGCCGCCGCCGACCTCGGCGTCGACCAGTTGGTGCTGGCCTGCCCGCACTGCAAGGACCAGCTCACCGACGTCAAAGCGCGCTCCGGGGTCCCCGTCGAGCCGGTGCACGTGCTCTCGCTCATCGCGAACGCGCTGGGCCTGGACTAAAAGTCGCGACGAGCCGATAAGGAGCCTGACATGAGCCATGACCCAATCTGGACCGAGGACCACTGGGAGGTCGCCGGCGAGATCCGCGGCGCGAGCATCCCCACGCCGTACCAGGTGATGAACCACGCCGAGCGCGACCGCATCATCCACCAGCGGCTGCACTACCTGGAGTTCATGCACGATCACTTCGCCGATCGCATCGTCGCGCCCCCCGCGGGCGTCGAGGAGATCGAGTCCACCCACTCACACGGCTGAGCGCCACCGCACAGCGCGGCCCCGCCGCGACGCCGGCCCACCGGCCGCGGCGGGGCCGCGAAGACAGACCAACCAAGACCAGGAGAATCGCGTTGCGCATCCTTGTGTGCGTCAAGCACGTACCAGACACCACGGAAGTCCGGTTCGATCCGGCGACCCAGGAACTCAAAGTTCGACAGGCCCCCACGAAGATCAACAACTATGACGAGAACGCGCTGGAGGCCGCGGCGGTGCTGCGCGAGACCCAGCGCGCCGAAGTCGTCGTGGCCTGCGTCGGCCCGGCGGACGCGGCCAAGACGGTCAAGGAGGCGGTCGCCCGCGGCGCCGACCGGGGCGTGCTGGTCACCGGGCCCTGGGCCGGCGACCTCGACGCCGCTGGCACCGCGCTCGTGCTCGCCGGATTGGCGCGCGCCGAGGGCCCGTTCGAGCTGATCCTGGCCGGCGACGTCTCCGAGGACGGGTACCACTCGTTGGTGCCCGGTCTGCTCGCCAACCAGCTGTCGGCCCCGTTCGTCCGGGGCGTCAGCGCCCTGACTTGCGCGCCGGACTCGGTGGCGGTGGAGCGCAAGACCGACGACGCGGTTGAGTCGTACACCGTGGCGTTGCCGGCGGTGCTGTCCGTCGGCACCGGGATCAACACCCCCCGGACGGTGACGAAACTGCAGGTCATGAAGGTCGCCATGTCCAAGGTGGCCACCCGTTCGGCCGGTGACATCGGGGTGGACGAGGCCGCCTTGGCGCCGGAGCGCGCCGCCACTCGGCTGATCGGCGTGCGGCCGGCCGCCACCCCCCGCAGCGCCCAGGTGGTCGCCGGGGACCCGGACGACGCGGTGCGCGCGATTCTCACCCAGCTCGACGAGGCAGGAGCACTGGCATGAGCAACGCATTGGTGATCATCGAGCCCGGGCAGGACGCGGCGAGCCTGCTCGCGCTCGTCGCCCCGGTCGCCGACACCGTCGCCGTCGCGGTGCTGGCCGGGCCGGGCGGCTCAGCCAGCGCGGTCGCCGGCGCGGCGTCCACCACCGTCCTGCAGGCGGACGGTCTGCAGGCCGGCGAGGCGGCGGCCGCGGTCGTCGCCGAGCTGGTGGCCAGCCACGGCGCCGAGCTGGTGGCGCTGCCGGCGACGGCTCGGTTCCGGGAGGTCGCCGCGCTGCTGACCGGCCGGCTCGACGCCGCCTGCGCCCCGGACGCGATCGCGCTGGCCCGCACCGCCGACGGGCTCACCGCCGACCGGCTGCTCTACGGCGGGGTGGTGATCGGCACCTTCGCGCTGCAGCGCCCGGTGGCGGTGGTGACCGCCACCGTCAAACCGCTGGCGGACGGCGCGGCCCCCGCCGGCGGGCCGGCCCCCGCGCGCGCGGTGACCGCCGCGCCCGTCGCCGGCAAGACGCTCACCGGTCGCGCCGAGGTCGCCGCCGAGGGCGGCCTGGCCAACGCCGAGCGGATCGTCTCCTTCGGCCGCGGCCTGCGCGCGGCGGGCGACATCGAGCTGATTCGCGCCCTGGCCGCCGCGCTCGACGCGGAGCTGGGCTGCTCCCGCCCGATCGTGGACGACTTGAAGTGGCTGGGGCTGCCGCACCAGGTCGGGCTGACCGGCACCACGGTCAAGCCGCGGCTGTACCTGGCGGTGGGCATCTCCGGCCAGATCCAGCACCTGGTCGGGATGCGCGACGCGAAGACGATCATCGCGATCAACAACAATCCGTCCGCGCCGATCTTCGAGGCGTCGGACCTGGCCGTCGTCGGCGACCTGTACGAGATCGTGCCGCGCCTGACTGCCGCGCTCGCCGCGCGTTCGGCCTGAGCCATGGGCACCGTCGCCGCGGTCTCCGCCGCCCCCACCGCCTCCGTCGACCCGTTCCGGGAGTACCTGCCCTCGCTGCCGGGCTGGCTGGCCTGGGGGATCTACGTCGCGCTCGTGCCGGCGGTGGTGATTTTCGGCTGGTTGTTCATCCGCCGCGTCCACCGCTCCGGGACCACTTGCCGCGAGCTTTCCGCCGGTGTGCTCGCGGCGGTCCGGGACAACCCCCGCGCGGTGGGCCGGCGGGTCATCGGCGACGTCTTCGGCCAGGCCCGGGTCCGGCGCGACCGGCTCGGCGCGACCCTGCACCTGCTGATCTTCGGCTCCTTCGGGCTGCTGCTGGTCGGCACCGCGCTGGTCGGTGTCCAGCACGACCTCACCTCGCCCGCGTTCGGTTGGGAATACCTGCGCGGTGACTTCTATCTGGGCTTCGAGCTCGTGCTGGACACCGCCGCGCTGGGGCTGCTCGCCGGCACGGCGCTGGCCATGTGGCGGCGCTACCGTCAGCGCCCGGCGCACCTCGGCGGGCGCCGGTCGGTGCCCGTGGTGTACGGCTTCCTGATCTTCTTCGCGCTCTCCGGGCTGATCCTGGAGGCGCTGCGGCTGCTGGTCCACCCGGCGCCGTGGCGGCACTGGTCCTACGCCGGCTTCGTGGTGTCGAAGATCCTGCACCCGCTGACCGACGGCCACCCCGTCGGCGCCTACCAGACGTTCTGGGCGCTGCACGTCATCGTCGCCTTCGTCTTCATCGCGCTGCTGCCGATGCTGATGCTCGACCACGTCCTGGTGCTGCCACTCAACCTGGCGCTGCAGGCCACCCGGGAGCCGGGCCGGCTCACCACGCCATTCGACCTGCCGCGGATCGTGGCGGCCGACGGCGATCTGGACGGCATCACCGCCGGGGTCGCGAGCCCGGTGGAGCTGCCCTGGCAGCGGCGGTTCATGCTCGACGCCTGCATCGACTGCGGGCGGTGCGA
>WQZC01000051.1 GCA_009780925.1 Actinomycetes bacterium
CCGCGACTACACGCGCGCCGGGGTCACCCACGCCGTCGTGTTGCCGGTCAACGACCTGGCGGACCTGTATTGCGGCCCCGCGAGCGTGGACCTCGCCGCCTACACAATCTTCCTGGCGGAACACGTGCGCCCGCTGCTCAGCCCGTGATCATGGAAAATGTGACAAGCTGGTGGCCATGAGCCTCGAGCCCACGCGACCAGCCATGACGCTCGCGACCGACGCCGGAGCGATTGGAACCGGAGCGGTTGGGGCCGGAGCGGTTGGGGCGGTGCGCGAGTTGGCGCTCAAGCCCCGCCTGCGTGGGTGGCTGCACGCGGGGATGGCGCCTGCGGTGCTCGCCGCCGGGATCGTGCTGATCACCCTCGCGCCGACGGCCAGCGCACGCGCCTCGTCGGTGATCTACATCGCGTGCGGGCTGGCGCTGTTCGCCACCAGCGGCGTGTACCACGTGGGCCGATGGGGCGCCCGCGCGCGTGATTGGCTCCGCCGCGCCGACCACGGCAACATCTACCTGCTCATCGCCGGCACCTACACCCCGGTGGTGGTGCTCGCGTTGAGCGGCGCGCTGCGGGTGTGGCTGCTGTGCGTGGTGTGGACGGGCGCGGCGCTCGGGGTGGGGATCCGCATGTTTTGGCCGGTCGCCCCCCGCTGGCTGTACACCGGGGTCTACATCATGCTCGGCTGGACCTTCGCGCCGGTGATCGGAAAACTGCTGCACGCGACCGGGGTCACCGTCTTCGTGCTGATCCTGGCCGGCGGGCTGGTCTACACCGCCGGCGCGGTCATCTACGCCAGGAAGCGGCCCGACCCGTCCCCCAAATGGTTCGGCTTCCACGAGATCTTCCATTCCTGCACCATCGCCGCCTGGATCTGCCAATACGTGGCGATCAGCTTCCTGATCTACCGCTTGCGTTAGCCGCCCCGCCCCGCGCCGCCCGCGCCGGGCGCCCCGCGCCGTCCTGGATCGCCCCAGCCCACCCTCCGGCACCCCCCCGACGCAAGGGAACGTCGAGCGAGTCGTGACCACCTCGCTGATCACGCAACCACGTCATACAACCTCTGATCAGGTCATACAACCATCTTTGGCTGCATGGTTGTATGACCTGATCGCCAGCACGCTGACCCACTTCACCATCGAGCTGCCGCGCTCGGCCGACGCGTCGCCCACCGCCACTCCGGCCGCACCGGCAGGACGCGGCGCCACATCGCTGACCCCGCGGCGGGCCGAAGTGCTCGGCCTGCTCCGGACTGGTCCCCGGTCCGCCGTCGATTTGGCCGCCGCGCTCAAGGTGACGCGGCAAGCCGTGCTCAAGCACCTCAACGCCCTTGAGGCGCTTGGCCTGGTCGCTCCCATCGGAAACCGCCGCGCCAAGTCCGTGCGATGGCAGACCACGAACCCTCAACCGCGCTGACGGTCAGGCCCGCGACCACGGTCAGCCCGCGACCAACAGCGCGCCACGCGCCTATCGCAGGTGTTTGAGGGCTTCCCGGCGGGACAGGCCGGACAGCCGGTCGCCGAGCCGGTCCACCTCGGCGCGCACCCAGTCGGGGTCCACCCGGGCGTAGTCGCGCAGCGCCCAACCGATCGCCTTGCGCAGCCAGAACGTCGAGTCGTCGACGTTCGCCGCGATGGCGTGCCGCAACAGCTCGGTGTCCAGCGTGTCGCGGTGGCCGACCTGGCAGACGACCGCGGCGCGGCGCACCCACGGGTCGTCGTCGGTCGCCCACTCTTGGACCACCGGGGTTAGGTCCGCGCGGTGGGCCACCAGCGCGGCGCCGAGCAGGTGCTGGGCGACCTCGTCCACATGGTCCCACCAGGCCCCGGTGACCACGAGGTGGCGGAACAGCGGCACCGACTCGGCGTCCAGCCAGGCCCGGGCGGCCTTGTGCTCGGCGATGGTCAGCGCGGCGTAGCGCTCCTCGCGGTAGGCCACGTGGTCCCACAGCTCAAGCACCGTGGCCTTCCACGACGCCCGGTCGGCCGGCCGCCAGTTCTTCAGCAGCGGTCGCAGCAGGCTTCGCAGCTGCGGCAGGGTGACGCCGCGGAACGGGATCTGCGACTTCATGTACCGCTGCTGGGCGGCGGCGCGCTCCGGCTCGCCCAGTTCGGCGAGCCCGCGGCGGATGGCGCCGGCAAGTTCGAGATCAGCGGCCACAGCGCAACGCTAACCGAGACCCCGACGCGCCCCAGCGGCGTGTGCTGACGGAGTTCCCAGCGCGCTAGCGCGAGGGACGGCGATCTGAACGGGGTTTGCCCCGGACGGCTCAGTCGAGCGCGCCGGGATCGACTGGGCGGACGGCGGTCGCCTGGTAGCGGCCGGGCTGGACGGACAGCACAATCCGCCCGTCCGGGTACAACGGGCTGGGCGCGGCGTCGGCGACTGCTTGCGCGATCCGCCAATCGACGCCCTCGCGAATCAGCCGACCGGTCGAGATCGTCCCGGACAAGTCCAGCGGTTCGATTTCGACCGGTAGCACGGCGACATGTTCGGCGATACCGGGCCGCTGAGCCTCGGCAGCGCACAGGCACAAAGCCGGGACCGCTAAGGCGGCCCGGCCAGCGGTGGCGTCATCGATGAACGCGGACAATGCGGGATAGCCACGCCCCAGCGCCAGGACCGCGCTGTCATCGAGCAGACAGGGGATCATGCGGCGGCAATGGCTCGGCGGGCTATCTCCTCACGGAGACGAGCGCCTGCGGCCAGTTCGGCCGGCCCAACCTCGACCCCGAAATGCTCGGCCAGCGCTGCCCGCGTCCGTCGCACCCGCTCAGCGATCTCCTCATCGGTCGGCATCATCGCGGCAAGGTTTCCGACTAGCTCGCGCACCGTCATGTGCTGTTCGGCCGCCAACAGAGTCAACCGTTCCCGGGTCTGTTCGGAGACTTTGATGCTGGTGTCACCCTTGGCCATGCCGTCACTCTACCGACGGTAGATGGCGCGCACGCCGGTCCAAGTGGGCGAGCCGTCGCGGTCAGCGGAAGTCTCGGGAGCGGGTGCGCAGGCCGATGGGCAACCGCTCGATCCGCTCGGCCAGCACGTTGGCCACCTCGCCGGCCCGCTCCAGCCGGCCGTGGATCAGCAGGCCACCGCAGTCGCGGGCGATCCGCTGGTGCCGCGCCCACACCCCCGCCGAGCAGATGACGTTGACCATTCCGGTCTCGTCCTCCAAGTTCAAGAAGGTGACGCCCCGAGCGGTGCCCGGCCGCTGGCGGTGGGTGACTATCCCGCCGACGATCACCCGGCTGCGGTCGTCCCGCTTCCGCAGTTCGGCGGCGGTCACCACGCCTAGCCCGGTGAGCCGGTCGCGGATGAGCGCGGTCGGGTAAGCGTCCGGGGTGACGCCGGTGGCCCACATGTCGGCGATCAGCTGCTCCGGCTCGCTCAGCTCGGGCAACGCGGGGATGTCCGACACGTCGAACCGGGGCACGTCCAGCCGGTCGGGGCGGGCGTCGGCGGCCGCGCCAGCGATCCACAGCGCGTCCCGGCGGCTGAGCGAGAAGCCGTCGAACGCGCCGGCGGTGGCCAGCGCCTCAAGCTGACCCGCCGTTAGCCCGCTCCGCCGGGCCAAGTCGTCCAGTGAGGTGAACAATCCGCGACGCTCGCGCTCGGCGACGATGGCCTCGGCCAGTTCGGCGCTTATCGCGCGCACGCTGTCCAGCCCGAGCCGGACCGCCGGCTGGGCGATGGGCGGGCAACCGCATCGGGCCGCGCCGGCGCCCGCACCACCCGCGCCACCACTCACGACACCCGCGCCGGATAGTCCCGTCGCGCCAGCCGCACCACTAGCGACGCCCGCGCTGGCCAAGTCGCCCGAGCCAGGCGCGCCCGCAGCCGCCGCGCCAACCGCTTCCAGACCTGTTTGGGCGGCGGAGGCGTTGATGTCCGGGCGGCGCACCACGACGCCGTGCCGCTTGGCGTCGTGCACCAGCGTCTGCGGCGAATAGAACCCCATCGGTTGCGCCCGCAGCAAAGCGGCTAGGTAAGCCGCCGGGTAATGCAATTTCAGCCAGGCCGACACGTACGCCAACAGGGCGAATGACAACGAATGGCTCTCCGCGAACCCGAACGAGCCGAATGCTTTCACCCGCGCGACCACATCGTCGGCGACCGCGCCGACGATCCCGTTGCCGGCCAAACCTTCCCGCAACCGGCCCTCCATCGCCTCGACCCGCTCGACGCCGCGTTTCGATCCCATGGCGCGCCGCAACTGGTCCGCCTCCCCGGGAGAGAACCCCGCGCCATCAATGGCGATCTCCATCAGCTGCTCCTGGAACAGCGGCACTCCCAAAGTCCGCTCCAGCGCCGGTTTCAGCGACGGATGCGGATAGTTGACCTCCTCCAAACCGTTGCGCCGGCGGATATACGGATGCACCGCGCCGCCCTGAATGGGGCCGGGGCGGACCAGCGCGACTTGGATCGCCAACTGGTAGAACCGTTGCGGCCGGGCCCTGGGCAGCGCTTGCATCTGCGCCCGCGATTCGATTTGGAACACCCCGACCGTGTCGGCGCGGCAGATCATCTCGTAAACGCAGGGCTGCTCTTTCGGAATGGTGGCCAGCTCGTAGCTGGCGCCGTGCCAGGACGAGATCAGCGCGAAGCAGTGCCGCAGCGCGGCCAGCATGCCCAGTCCCAGCAGGTCGAACTTGACCAGCTTCGCGTACTCGCAATCGTGCTTGTCCCATTGCAGCACGCTGCGAATGGGCCGGCGCGTGCCATCCTCCGCGCGCTCAGTGAGCCGCGCCCACTCGACCGGGCACACCCGCACGATCGGCCGGTCGCAAATCACCATGCCGCCGGAATGGACACCCAAATGTCGCGGGGCGTCGACCAGCTCCGCCGCCAGCTCGAGCACCTGCGACGGAATCCGCTCAGCGGCGCCTTCCACCCAATCGGCCGGGCCGGGCGACCAATGTTCCTCGCTCCGCTCGTCGACTGCCCCATTCGCTCGGGTGGGGTCAACCGAGCTTGGCCCCACCGCCCGTTTCGTCGTCCAGTAGCCGCGCGCCACCTCCTTGCTCCACGCGTCCTGCTGACCGGTCGAATAGCCCAACGCTTTGGCCACATCGCGGACCGCCAGCTTCGGCCGGTAGGTGATCGAATTGGCGACTTGGGCGGCGTTGTCCCGGCCATATTTGGCGTATACGTACTGAATCACCTTCTCGCGCGGCGCGCCGGACTCGATATCGATATCGATGTCCGGCGGCTCGGCGCGATCGACGGCGAGGAAACGCTCGAACAACAAGTCGGCCGCATACCCCAGCGGGTCGATCGCGGTGATTTCCAGCGCGTAGCAGACCGCGGAGCCCGCCGCCGACCCCCGGCCCTGGTAGAGGATGCCCTGCTGCCGGCAGAACCGCGCGATGTCCCAGGCGACGAGGAAATAGCCGGGGAAATCCAGCGCCTCGATCACCTTCAACTCGTGCGCTATCCGCTCGGCCACCTTGCCAGCGATCGCGCCGCCGGTCGTGCCGTAGCGTCGCGCCGCCCCCTCGTGGGCGAGATGGCGCAGATAAGCCATCTCGTCGGGGAAGGGCGGCGGGACCGCGAACGGCGGCAGCCGCGGCGCGATCAGCCGCAGGTCGAACGCCAGCTCGCCGCCCAGCCGGCCCGCGGCAGCGACCGCACCGGGCCAGCGGGCGAACCGCTCGGCCAGTTCCGCGCCGGAGCGCAGCGACGCGTCGGCCCACGCCGGCAGCCAGGCGTCCAGCTCGTCCAGGCTGCGCCGCGCCCGGACCGCGGCGAGCACGGTGGCCAGCCTCCGCCGCGACGGGGCGTGGTAGTGCGCCCCGGTCGTGGCCACCACCGGCAGGCCGGCCTCGTCCGCCAGGTCGGCCAGCGCGTCATAGCGCTCATCGGCCAGTGGCTCACGGGCGTATGCCAACTCAACGGCGACGTTCTCCCGGCCGAACCGATCGACGAGCTCGGCCAGCGCGCGCCGGGCCGAGCCGAGCGCGAACCCGCCGTCCCCGTCGAGCTCCAGCGCCTGCCGGACCGGCCCCTTGCGGCAGCCGGTCAGCACCAGCCAGTGCCCGTCGGCCAGCTCGCTCAGCTCGTCCCAGTCATAGCTGGGACGCCCTTTGGCGCCACCGCGCCGGTGCGCCGCGCTGATCGCCTGGCACAAACTGGCGTACCCAGTCGGATCTCGGGCCAGGACGAGCAGGTGCCGGCCCGGCGGGTCGGGGACTGCGGCCCGCGCGCTGATCGACCGGGCCGCCGCCGTGGCTGGCGCGGCGAGATCGCAGGACAGCTCCGCGCCGAAGATCGTCGGCAACGCCGGAGACCGCGCCGCCGCTGCGGCGGCCAACCGGGGCAGCCCGTACATGCCGTCGTGGTCGGTCAGCGCCAGCGCGGACAGCCCCAGTTCGGCGGCCCGCGCGACCATCTCCTCCGGCGTGGACGCCCCGTCGAGGTGGCTGAACGAGGAATGGGCGTGCAACTCCGCGTAAGCCGGCGCGTCACCCCGGCCCACGCACCCTGGCCCATCAGTCGCACCCTGGCCCATTAGTCGTAAACCGCCGCCAGCAGCCATCTGATGTCCGCCGCGCCCCTTCCACCGTCGGCACCGGCACCGCTCGCGCCACCAACCCCGCCCGGGCCACCGTCGGCACCGGCACCGCCCGGGCCACCGTCGGCACCGGCACCGCCCGGGCCACCGTCGGCACCGGCACCGCTCGCGCCGCCGGCCACGCTCGCGCCGCCGTCAGCGCCGCCGTCGTCACCGCCCAGCTCGCAGTTGACCAGGTAGGCCCGGCCGGCGGCGTCCACGAGCTGGAAGGCGGCCACCCGCCGGGCCGAGCCCGGATCCCACCAGCGCTCGTCCACCGGCCATGGGCCGGCCCAGGAGGTGATCGCCGTCAGCGCCGCGCCGCCGATGCCCAGCCGGACCGGCGGTCGCGGCACCGCCCCCCGGTCGGTGACCACGACCGAGCGGCCGGCCGAGTCGAGCACCCGCACCGGCCGGGGACCATCGATCAACACCGTCGGCGCGGGCGCGGGCAGCCGGCCCGGCCAGGGCGGCTCGACCGGTCGGGCGGGCTCGGGGTCGTCACCCCAGGCGGTGTACCGGGCGCGCTGCCCCGGGCCGCGCCCGCCCTGGACGGACGGGGTCAGCACCGCGCCGTGGCCGAGCATCGTCTGCACCCGGGCCACCGCCCGATGGGCCCGCTCGTCATTGGCTCCGGCGCCGCCCCACAACGCCTGCTGGTGCGCCCCGGTGGGCACCGTCTCGATCGGGGCGAACCGCACCTGGCACACCGGTCCGCTGGGCCGTGACGGGCCGGCGAGCCATCCGTCGAGCTGCCACCGCAGCCGGTCGAGCACATCGGCCGGACCGAGCACGCCGGCATGCCGCCAGCGGCGCTCCGTCGCCTCGCCGCGCTCGCTGACCGCTTCGATTTGAACGCAGGCGCAGGCCAGCCCGTGGTCCGACAGGCCGGCGATGAACCGCTCCGCTGACGCTCGCGCGGAGAACGTGACCGCGTCCGCCCGGTCCACCGGTGGCTCCAGCTCCAAGGCGACGGCGAGCTCGGCCGGTGGGCGGCGCCCGGCCACCGGCCGGTCATCCAGTCCGCCGGCCCGCCGGTGCGCCAACGCGCCGTTCGGGCCGAACCGGGCCAGCACGTCACGGACGGGCAGCGCCGCGAACGCGCCGAGCGTGCGCAGCCCGAGCCGGCGCAACAGGTCGACCATCGCCGCGTCACCGAACTCCGCGAGCGTGGCGATCGGCAACTCGGCCAGGAACTGCGGCGACCCGCCGGGCGGCACGATCACCCCGCGCCGGGCGGCTTGCTCGGCGGCGAACGCCCCGTCAGCGATGCCTAGCGACACATCGGCGGCCACCGCCACGCCCGACCCGGCGGTCAAACCCGCGAGCGCGTGGGACAGCGCCGCCAGTGCCTGGGTCTCGCCGCCGAAATACCGCGCCGGCCCACGCGCCCCGATCGCCGCCAGCCCGGGCCGGGTCACCTCGACGCCGTGGGCCACCGACTCCAACGCGCGCACCACCGGCTCGAACAAGCGCGCCTCCGCCGACTCATCCCGAGGCAGCACGACCAGCTCTGGGCAGCGCCCCTGCGCCTCGCGGCGGCGCTGGCCCCGCCGCACCCCGGCGGCCCGGGCCGGATACGAGCAAGCGAGCACCCTCCCCGCGCCGAGCACCGCCACCGGTCGCGGCTCCATCGCCAGCTCAGCAGCCGATTTCGCCGCCACCGCAGCGGTCACCGGCCAGTCTGGACACCACACCGCCACCATCCGGTGCTCAGCCCAATGCTCGCTCACGGCCATCTGACCGGACCTCCCGCGGCTGAGCCGTCCGCGCGCGAAGCTCCCGCAGCTGACCCTCCCGCCCGCGAAGCTCCCGCGACCGGGCTCTTCACGGCTGGGCCGCCCGCGACCGGCCATCCCGCGCGTGAGCCTCCCGCGCGCGATAGTGGCACCACCGTGGCCGGGGCGCTGACCCCGCTGGCCTGGCTTGCCCCGCCGCCAGCCGCCGGCAGCCAGAGCGCCGCCGACCGGGGGCGCGCTGCTCGGCCCCGCCCCTGGGCGGTGACCGTCAACCGCCGAGCGCGCAACCGCCCGAACCCGTCGCCGATGCCGTCCCAGCGCGCGTCCGCGACATCCAGCCGCACCTCAACGCCTGGCCAGGCCACGTCGCCGAACGGGATGAGCACCGCCCCCTGGCTGCGGGTCCGCGCCGCCAGCCGCTGCGCCTCTCCGGGCGGCACCCGTCCCCGCGGGCGCACCGCCACCACGTCGAACCCGTCGAGCAGCGCCCCGACCGCCCGCTCCCACTGCGCGCCCGGACTGGGGATCACCGCCAGACGGGACAGTCGCACTCCGTATTCGACGGCGGCCTCGGCGCCCACCGTAGGCAACCCGACTAGCGCGCACCACGCGCCATCCGCCGACAACGCGCCAAGCAGCGCCAGCAGCAGGGAGACCGATCCGGTCACCCCCACCGCAGTCCCCCGCCGCAACCCGTGCGGCAACACGCCGGACAGCGCGGCCGGCACCGGGAGCGCCGACGCGCCGTCGGCAGCCGGCGCAGCTGAGCTCAGCTTCGCCAGCTCAACAGCCGTCGCAGTCCGCACCCCATAATATTCGAACGAACGTTCGAGAAATGTCAAATCGCCAGGCAGGGCCCCCTGTCATAAGTGACTTAACGCATATTTCACCATGGGTTATCCACCGGCACTTGACCGTAGCCTCAACACCCTGTAGTAAAGCTACCCAAGCGTAACCACCGGGGGGCTCGATGAGCACAAGGGGAAGACCCTGCGTTCGATCGGGCTGGCAGGAGCCGTCGCCGCGACGCCCTGCTGGCCGGATCGGCGGCACTTCGCGCGCAACCGCCAAGCGCCAGGCGCAAAGCGGAGCGATGGCCGGCGCCAGCGCCGACGCGACGCCGCCGACGATCCCCTCGGCACGGAGCCGACCGCAATCGACCGTTCCGAACCTGCCCACGAGAGGACCATCACATGACCATCAGCTTGACCGAGCCACGCCCCGCCGGCCGCAAGATCACCGTTCGTCCGGCCCCGCGCCGGGAACCGCCGTTCGATGACGAGTTGTCGGCCCACGAGCTGCATCTGATCGGCCCCTACGATCAGCCCCTGCCGTTCGTCTCATTGGCCCGGCCATCGCTGACCGAGGAACTCGACCCATTCGCCGCGCAACCGACCGGGCGCGGCGACCTGCCCGATCCGACGGCGTTCGCCCGCCGGCTGCTGGTGGCCACCTTGGAAGTGCTCAGCGGGCGCCGGCCGATGCACCAGCTCACCCCGCACATGACCTACGGGGTCTACTCGGGGCTGACGGGCAATCTCGAACGCCCCGAACGGTCTCACCACTGGCGCGAGCATCGCTCCCGGCTGCATTCGGTGCGCCTGTGCGAACCAGCCGACGGAGTCGCGGAGTTATCCGCTGTGATCACCCTGGGTAGGCGCTATCACGCAGCGGCACTGCGCCTGGAGGGCATCGACGGCCGCTGGCGCTGCGTCTACCTGAAGTTTGGCT
Organism: Actinomycetes bacterium; assembly: GCA_009780925.1. GTDB lineage: Bacteria > Actinomycetota > Actinomycetes > Mycobacteriales > Jatrophihabitantaceae > WQZC01. The sequence goes on from WQZC01000051.1 coordinate 10,018, forward strand.
GATCAAGCTAAAGGTTGGCCGACCGGCACCGCGACCGGTCGCGGGCTGATGGCTGGCGACGCCGCCGTCCAGCCCGCCCCGCTACCCGTGGCTGTGGCGATCAACCGCTTGTGGTGTCGTATATGCAACCACCTTGTAGGCTGGTGTGGTGCGGATCGTGCTCGATACCTCGGTCCTCGTCGCCGCGCTGCGCTCACGTAACGGCGCGAGCTTCGCCCTCGTGTCGCAACTGCCCAGCGACCGCTTCGAGTTCGCGGTGAGCGTGGCGCTGTACACCGAATGGCAGGCGGTCTTGACCAGACCGGAACACCTCCCGCCCGGGGCGACGCCCGAGCAAGCGCTCGGCTTCGTGCGATACCTGGCCTCAATAGCGCACTTACAGGACGTGCACTACCTCTGGCGACCGGTGCTCCGCGACCCTGACGACGAGATGGTGCTCGAGTGCGCTGTCGCGTCGGGCAGTTCCCACATCGTGACACATAACCTGCGCGACTTCGCCGGGTCATCGAAATTCGCGGTGGCGGCGATCACGCCCGTCATGTTCCTGAAAGAGCTGAAGGAGGAGTCATGGCCGCTTTGACGGTGCGTCTGCCCGCGTCGGTCCACCAAAAGGTGAGGGAACTCGCGGCCCGCGACGGCGTCTCGGTCAACCAGTTCGTAGCCGGCGCGGTCGCCGAGAAGATGTCTGCGGTGTTGACGCTGGATTACCTGCGCGCTGAAGCGGCGCGGGCGCGGCGCGGCGATTTCGACGCCTTGCTGGCCATGGTCCCCGACGCCCCAGCCGCCGATGGGGACGAACCAGCAGACCGGCATTGAGCCAGTCCGGATTCAGTCGCTGTCGCCAACCGGGACACCCAACGCCACAGGCGCGGTCGGCTTGGCACGAGGCAGACCAACGCATGGATCGACCCGGATTTGACCGGCAACCCCGCCATCCCCGCCATCCCCGAAGACAAAGAGTTGGTGGTCGCTTCGCGGGCGGCAAACCGACAAGTGTGCGATTGGCGACGGGGTGCGCCCCAACACGGCCGGTCTTGTCCACGCCGGATGCGGTTGTTCCTCGCTGCTGGATGGCACGTTCCCCGGCGCGCAGGTTGCGCTTGCCCCGCCAGGAGGTGTCCGGGGTCGGGCGGTCACCGCGCCTTTAGCCCGCGTGCGTTCAGGCGTGGCGCGTGGGACCAGCACTGGAGCCTGGAGCCTGGAGTCTGGGAGCTGGGTGCCCTGCGTCGTCGCGCAGTCAATGCCGTCGTGCGTTGACGAATCGCTCGACGAACTGGCGCGGTCTGATGATCGGGCACCCGCGCCAGGGACTCATCGGGGTCAAGTCGGTGTCGTCGGAGACGATGACGTCGGCATCGACCGCCAAGGCAAGAGCGAGAACATGGTTGCCTTCATGATCGGGCGAGCCGAGATCAAAGACGTGGCCGGGATCGCGCACGTCGCCGCCGCTGTCGAAGATGATCTCCCGGACCGCATTGAGGTAATCGCGCACCAGCACTTCATCGAGGCCACACTGGCGCAGCACGCGGGCGGTGTTGCCGACGATGTGCGGTGATGCGTAGAGCGCATAAACACCGGGGTTGTCGAAAATGATGGAGAGGCAATCGGCCGAAGCGTTGCCCGACCCCGGAGGAACTTCGACCACGACCGGCCGTTGCGCGTCAGCGCCAGTGAGGTTGAGCACATAGAGATGGACGTCAAAGACGATGCGAACAGGATCAGCCACGGGCAGCGACATCCGCGACAAGGGCGCGAACCTCGTCCTCGCTCAGCACACGGCCCGCACTCTGCCGTCTGGCTTCGGCGCGGAACGCCTGCATCTGTTCGTGCCGCATCCGCGTCCGGTAGTCCGCCACAGCCAAGCGCAGGAACGCCGAGCGGTTCCCGTCCGCGAAGTGATCGGACACCGCCTGAATCTCGTCGATCAGCTCGGGTGTCACCGAGAAGCCCACTGTCCGCGCTGCCCTGCTCACCGCTCCTCCTATATTGCCTTCCAGTATGCAACGCGACAGTAAAGTGCGGCGACTGCGGCCCTCCTCTGTCGCCAGCCGGTCGGCAGTCGTCCCGCCTCGGCTCAGGGCCGGACCTTCGATGCGGTTGTTGCCGACTACCCGCAACTGGCGCATGAGGACATTGCGGCTGCCCTCGAGTTCGCCGCTGACGCCGTATCCGAACGACAGTTACCGTTGCGCCTTTCCGCATGAGGATGCTCTTGGACGAGTGCATCAGCACTCGGGTGGGTCCGTCACTCGCTGCTGCCGGTCACGATGTGGCACGCGTCGCCGAGCGGAATCTATTCGGTGAACCCCACAAGTGCCAAATACAGGTAGTCAAATCAGACTTCACGCATATTTCGCCTGGCGGGAAGGTAACCTTGAAGCGGTTACCGGTTATTCCCCGGTGCTGGATCGGTCTGCCTGGCAGGGCTGGCCTAGGCCTGCTCCACGATGCGTTCGATAGCGGCCCCGAGCAACGGTAACTCGACGCTTACCGCGTGTTGAACAACGGCGTGTTCGGTATCGAAGTAGCGGTGGGCCAAAAAGTCGCGCATCCCCGCGATACCTCGCCAGTCGACGGAAGACTCGCTGTCCAGCAATGGTGGGTCGATGTGTTTGACAGCCTCACCGATCTCGATCAGGCGGGCTCGCACTGCGTCGTAGACAAGGCCATCCGACAGGTCGCCCCGCTCAAGGTGGCCGTGGATCGCCGCGATCGCGGCTGCGATGTCGGCGAGACGTTGCTGGCTTCGACGGCTCACAGCAAGACGGCTTCGGCCAGAACTTCTTCGCGCACTCCGGGGCGGAGGCTGTCGGCGGTGCCCACGTCCACTTTGACGCCGAGCACATCTGACAACTCGACGCCGAGCCCGAGTGGGTCCAGAGGCGTGGCTTCGCTGTCTAGTTCCACGAGCAGGTCGATATCACTTACCGACGTGTCTTCACCTCGGGCTACCGACCCGAAGACACGGACACGGCTAGCATGCCGCTTCGTGGCTGCGGCCAGCACCGCCGCACGCCGTGCCACGAGCCGACGCCCAAGAGGCGAACGCGGCACGAAACTGGCGGTCACACAACTAGTTTATCGGACATCAGTCAATCCGAGACCCTGCTCGGACGCCGGACCTCGCACGGAACAGACTGGCCAACAATCCCACACGATCGCCGCGTCGTCGTAGGCGGCCACCGCGCCGGCTCGCGCCGGCTCGCGGCGACTCGCGGCGACGGGGCCCCCTCCCGATCGACCGCCGCGCGCCGAGCGCTTCACGGCCCCGCCCGTCGTCAGCCGCGAGCGGCGCCCCGGACCAAGCCGGCCCGACACCCCCGGGCCCGCTCCGTCGGCCGTCAGGGCGCGGACCCCACGCGGCGCGAGCCCGGTGCCACGCGCCGCGTGGCGCGCGCCACCTACTTGACGGCGGTTTTGGTTTTCAGGGTGACGGTCCGAGTGGTGTAGCCGGCGCGGGCAGCGGTCACCTTGACGGTGATCTTCTTCCCCCGCATCGCCTTGGTCAG